>NZ_JBHWJQ010000001.1:0-94658 GCF_042731435.1 Streptomyces sp. NPDC059861
TGCGTGCTCCACGTCAGGCGCGGTGGTGCGGGCCCCCGGGGTCGATGCCGTCCGGCCGCGGCAGCGGGCCCGGCCCCTCGGTCGGCGCGGTGGCCCCGGGCGGCGCGGGCGGGACGGGCGGCACCGGCGGGTACGACGCGTCGCCGGGGCCGGCGGGCGGGACGGCGCCGTGCGCGCGCTCCTGGTCCGCCGTCAGCTCGGCACGCCCGTGCGGCGTCCCGGCGGCGTGCGGCCTGGCGGCGCCGCGCAGCAGGTAGGCGACGACGCCGAGGATCGCCGCGGTGATCAGCGCGGCGGCCCAGCCCGGCAGGACGAGGGCGAGCGCCAGCCCCACGGCGAGGGCGACGGCCGCGCCAGCGTACAGGGCGACGGCACCGGACGCGGCGTACAGCGTGGCCTTGCGGCGCTGCTTGCGCGTCTGCTGGCGCAGTTCGTCGCGGATCGTCTCCCGCGCGACCTGCGCCAGCTCGTCGACCAGATGCTTGTCCAGGTGCTCCAGATGATCCATGCGGTCCATGGCCGCCGGGTACCCTTGGCCACCACCGCGTAACGCCGCCTCCAACGGGGTGTGGCGGCGGGGGCCTCAGGCTGTGGGCGGCCGCATCCGGAAGTCGTACCGTGCGGGCAGCGGGCCGCCGTCGATCCGCTCCCACAACCGTCCGATGACCTCGTCCCCTTCCCGCAGGTCGGCCACCTCGAAGCCCGCCTCGAAGACCGCGCGGGCGTCCTCGATCCGCCCCTCGGCGGCCAGCAACTCGGCCTCCAGCAGCCGGAACCGGCCCCGGGCCCGCGTCGCGGGATGCAGCCGCCCCCACACGGCCCGCGCCTGCCCCGGACGCCGCACGGCGAGCAGCGCGCCGATCGCCTCCCGGCCCAGCGCCGCCGTGGCCGCCGTCCACACCTCACCGTCGTCGCGCCGTTCCCGGCACAGGTCGTCGAAGGCCTCCACGTACCGGTCGGCGGCCCGCTCGTGGTGGCCGTGCTCTCGGTCCGCGACCGCCAGGCAGCGCAGCAGCGGCCAGACGGAGGGGGCCAGCGGGAGCGCCCGCTCCCAGCTGCGCACCGCCTGCGCCCGGTCCCCGGCGTGCCACTGCGCGACCCCGAGGTGGTACTCGGCGAGGGGCGTCGCGGGTGCCGTCTCCAGCATGTCCCGCCAGTGCGGCCCGACCGGCGTCCGGCCCGGGGGCCGTACCCGGCGCGGCTCGGGAAGCGATCCGGCCCGCAGCAGCTGGAGCCACGGCGCCTGGGCGTCTTCGAGGGTGCCCTCCTCGAAGGGCGTGCCGGGCAGCTTCCAGCCGCCGCGCAGCACTTCGAGGGCACCCCAGCCCGAGCCGGTCGCGAGCCGCTCGCGGGGTTCGGCGTCGGCGCACGGCTTCCAGGCCTCGTACGCCGCGACCACGTCCGCGCGCGGCAGCACCGCCTCCAGCCGCGCCTCGGCGTCGCGGACCACCCCGGCCCAGTCGTCGCCCTCCGGGGACGCGCGCAGCGGCCCGTAGGCCTCGAGCCAGGACACCTCGCTCTCCGGCTCCAGCCGCACATGCTCCAGCTGCGTCCGGGCGAGTCCGGCCTGGATCTCGCAGTACCCGCCGGTGCCGGGCTCGGTGAGCCACTGCTGCCAGCGCCGCCCGCCGCCGCCCGAGCCCCACACGAACAGCTTGCGCCCGCGCAGCACGTCGGTGGAGGTCTGCACGAGCCCCTGCCCTTCGGCGTCGAGCGCGGCGATCCAGGGCCGCCGTCCCTCGGGCAGCTCGTAGAAGTAGTCGGCGGGGTAGGAGCTGTTGAGGGGATACGTGCGGTCGATCCCGTCGTGCGCGGGGACCGGCACGCGGCGCAGGCGGCGCTCGTAGCTGAAGTTCCAGGCCTCCTCGGCCGGGGCGAGCACCCGGCACTCCTCGGGAACGGCGATGTTGGACCACCAGTAGGCCGGCACGGGCCGCTCGTGCGGGTTGCGGATGCGGACGCCCACGTGGAGGAAGTCCGAGCCGTCGGGCAGCCAGAGGTCCACCTGGAACGGCAGGTTCCGCAGCCGTTCCCACTCCCACAGGCGCAGCATCTCGCCGCCGTCGGGGGCGGGGACGCGGGCGGCGTGCAGAGGTGAGCAGGACAGGGTGGTGTGGCCGGTGGCGCCGATGTTCCATTCGACGCCACCGGAGAACCAGGCGCCGTTGAGGGCGAAGTTGGCGGGCTGGAACACCGGGTTCCGGTAGAGGAGTTCACGGCCGGACGGCAGCTGGACCAGTGAGACCAGCCGCCCGCCGAGGGCGGGCAGCACGGTGGCGCGCAACCGGTCGTTCTCGATCACCACGGCGTCGAAGTCCCTTGGTGCGCGGGCACGTTCGTAGCCGTCCCGGACGCCCACCGGCAGCAGGCTGCGCAAGGGCTCGTACCCGACCTGCCGCGCCATGTCACGCGGCAGCTCCTCGCGGTCCCGGTCGTCGACGCGGTGCATCTCGTCGAGGGGCCGCAGCGGGGGCAGGGGGTTGTCCGGTCCCAACTCGGCGGCGGGCAGTGTCACTACGTCACGTCGGATCGTCGTCACGATCACCATGGAACCCGCCCGCCGCCGAGCTGGCCAGGGGAACGGCCGGTCAGGATTGCGCAAAGGCGTCCACGACGACGTCCGCGAGGAGCGCGCCCGCCGTGCCCTCGGGGTCGAGGTCGGGGTCGTAGATGGTCACGTTGAGGCCGGCGCAGTGCGATGAGGCGAGCAACGGACGCAGCAGGGCCACGAGTTCGGCGGGGAGCAGTCCGCCGGGGTCGGGGCTGTCGACGGCGGGCATCACGCCCGGGTCGAGCACGTCGGCGTCCAGATGCACCCAGAACCCCTGCACCTCGGGGACCTCGAAGGCCTCGGCGGTGGCTCGCGCGAGCGCCTCACCGCCCCACTCACGGATGTCGCCGACGGTCACGACCGGGATCTTCAGGGCGGCGAGTTCGGCACGCTCCGGATCGTCGTCGCGGATCCCGAAGAGCCGTACGTCCTCGTCCCGCAGATAGGGTTTCAGGCCTTCCAGGTTCGTCAAATCCTCCTGGCCCCGGCCGGTGGCCAGGGCGAGTTCCTCGCCGCCGGCCGCGCCCACGCGGTCCGAGTTGCCCGGGTGCCGGAAGTCCGCGGAGGCGTCGACGGCCGCCAGCCCGTACCGGCCGACGCGGCGCAGTGCCAGGGACGCGCCGAGCTGGATGGAGCAGTCGCCGCCGAGCACGAGGGGGAGGTCCCCGGCGCGCACATGGTGCTCTATCCGGTCGGCGAGCCTGCGCGTGTACGAGGCGATGGCGGCGGCGTTGAACACCCCGTCGCCCTCCTGCCAGTCCCCGCGGTCGTAGCGCGGCGGCACCACGACCCCGCCGTCCCGCGCACGCAACCTCTGCACGATCCGCTGTTCGCGCAGGGCGCCGGCGAGCTTGTAGCAGCCGGGCACGGCGCCCGGGGCGGGCGGGCGCAGGCCCAGGTTCGAGGGGGCGTCGATCACCACGATGTTCCGCATGTCCGGCATCCTTCCCGACGTACAGTCGGGCCTTCAACGACTTTCACGCGAGGACGGACGCATGAGCGAGCAGCACACCTACCGGGTCATCGTCCGGGGTACCTGGGACGCGCTGAGCGACGGCCAGGAGCCGGCTGCTGGCGGAGGCCGCCGATCACGGGATGCCGAGCATGCGGTTCACCGAGGAGGGGACGCTGTCGTACGAGGCGTCGCCGCTGAAGCACTTCTCGATGCGCTTTGTGGTCGTGTCCGACGCCTGGGACGGCGAGGAGATGGCGGCCGCGCTCGCCGAGGAGCGCGCCGGGACGATGTTGCGTGGGCTCGGCCACGGCTTCGGGGAACTGCGCTCGACGGTCACCGACCTGGACACCATGAAGATCAACTACAGGTCCGGGTCTCGGCGGTGAGCGCCCAGCGCTCGTGGTCCCGCCAGGCGCCGTCGACATGGAGCATCCGGGGCGAGTAGCCCTCCAGGCGGAACCCGCAGGCGCGGGCCAGGGCGATGGAGGCGGCGTTGCCGGGCTGAACGTTGATCTCCAGGCGGTGCAGCCGCATCGGCCCGAAGGCATGGTCGATCACCAGGTCCAGCCCCTCGCGCATCAGGCCACGCCCGGCGGCGTGCGCGAAGGCGCCGTAGCCGAGAGCACCGCTCTGGAAGGCGCCGCCGACGATGTTGTTGATGTTGATGTACCCGGCGAGGGCGCCGGTGTCCGTCTCGCAGACCAGGAACCCGGCGCTGCCCGGGTCCTCGATCAGCCGGCCGGCATAGCGGGCGTACGCCGAGGCCGTGTCCGGTGGGAAGAGCCACGGGTGGTGCAGATCCTTGCTCTCCCGGACCCGCGCCGTGAACTCGGCGCCGTCCTCGTAGGTGAAGTGGCGTATGCCCACGCGGGGGCCCTCGGCGAGATGGCGGGACGCGATGTGCGGCATCCCGCCACCCTACGACCGGCCCCCGGCCGCCGCAGCCTCGGCCGTCAGTCCTGGACCACGGGCAGCTCCAGCGACCCGGTGGCACCGGGCGCGCTCACCACGGTCACCGGCTTGATCCCGCGGTTGCCGTGGTAGGCCCCGTCACTCGCCGCGACCACGAACCGCAGCCGGTGTCCCCGCTCGTAGCGGTGCACGATCCCGGGCAGCGTCACGGTGAACGGTGCGCGCACGTCCGGCACCCGGACCGGCGCGACCAGCCGGTGCACCAGCGTCTGCGTGCCGTCGGGGGCGACGTCGTACAGCTTGGCGAACAGCACCAGCCGGTCGGCGGCGTCGCCCGACGTCTGGGTCCGCTCGGCCGTCGGCGAGACCACCTTCAGGGTGGCCCGGGGCTCCCCCACCACGTCCACGGCCCGTCCGAGCGCCTCACCGGTCCAGGCCAGGTGGGTCCCCTCGGTGTCGTGGGGCGCGGGGTCCAGCAGCCCGAGCATCCCGGTCAGGGAACTCTCCGAATGGCTCGTGGGGGTCAGCCAGTTGAGGTACGTCCGACTGCCCCGCGCGACCTTCCGGCGGTTGTCGACCAGCTTGCCGTCACCGGAGAGGTACAGCTTCCGCCCCGGCGCGGGCAGTCGGTCGGCGGTGGCGTAGCGGCTTCCGGGGTCGCTCACCCAGTCCCGGTAGTAGGCGAACGCGGGCCCGGTGCCGACGTCGGCCCTGCGGTGCAGATAGCGGTCGAACCAGGCCAGGATCCGCTTGCCGACGTAGCTGGTCTCCAGGTTGCCCGCCGCGGGGTCGAGTTCGCCCGCCGCCGGGTGGTCGATGCCGCCGCTGTGGCCCCAGGACTGCCAGATCATCTTCACCGGGATGCCCCGCGCGGTGAGCGTCCGGTACGTCCTGGTCGCCTCGTTGAGGTTGAACAGGCTGTCGGCCTGACCCTGGACCAGCAGGGTCGGCGCCCGGACCCGGTGCAGGTAGGACGCCGGGGAGACGCTGCGGGCGTAGTCGAGCAGGTCCGCGGTCCGGTCGGCCGGGTAGCTCCCGGAGTTGAGGGTGCGGACGGTCTCGCAGGCCCGGGTGACGAAGTGCAGGCAGGCCAGGGAGTTGACGCGGGACAGGTCGAGGCCGGGTCGGAGCAGCGGCTGGCCCTCGCCGATCAGGTAGAAGCCGTTGGTCCACTGCCACTTGAAGACGCCGGGCACGTCACCGGCACCGACGGCGTTGTTCGGGGCGAGCGAGTACGCCAGGTCGTTCCAAGTGATCATCGGCACCAGGGCGTCGAGCCGATGGTCGACGGAGGCCGTGGCGAGCTGGACGGCCCCGCCGTAGGAGCCGCCGATCATCCCGACCCGCGGGTCACCCGGGCCGTCCAGGGTGACGAAGTCGGCGCTGGTGCCGTCGTCGGCGGCGCGTCCGCCGGCCAGGAAGTCCACGAGTCGCGAGGCCGCCCTGCCGTCGACGGCCGGGTCGTCGAGCGAGACCAGGCAGCCCGAGCGGCCGAAGCCGAGTCCGGAGTAGACGAGCCCGACGTAGCCGCGCTGGGCGAAGCTCCGTCCGACGGCGTCGGTGGAGCCGTCGTCCTTGCTGCCGCCGAAGCCGTTGGTGGCGAGGACGGCGGGGGCCGGACGGGCGCGGTCCACGCCCGCGGGCCGGTAGAGATCGGCGTCGATCGTGCAGGTGCGGCCGCCCGCCTGGACGGTGAACCTCAGGGCGGTGACGGAGTACCGGCCGGTCGCGGCGGTGGCGGGAGCGGTGACGGCGAGGGGGACGGCGAGCGCGGCGCCGAGAGCGGCGGCGAGGACGGCACGGGATCTGGGCACACGTCGGGACACGAGACCTCCACGCTGAGGACAACCCGGATACCGGCCAGTACGTACTGGCCGGTTGTCATGCTGTGACACGTGTCAGTCGAGGTCAATCACCGTGACTGTGGTTTCCGCGCGGAAACTGACGGGAATTCAGCGCAGCGCCGGCTCCTCCAGCGTCAGCGTCCCCGCCTCCGCGTCCAGCTCCGCCGTCACACCGAACGGAATCGTCAACGCCCCTTCGCAGTGCCCGAACCCGAACTCCTCGGCGACCGGCACCCCGAGCCCGCCCAGCCGCTCCGCGAGCACCGGGCGCAGCTGCTCGTACGGACCGCAGTCGAGCCACGAGCCGAGGGCGATCCCGGCGACCCCGTCGAACCGGCCGGCGCGCAGCAGCTGGGTGAGGATCCGGTCGAGCCGGTACGGCTCCTCCCCCACGTCCTCGATCATCAGCAGCCCGCCCCGGACGTCGGTTCGGGCGTGCGGCGTGCCCAGTTCGGCGGCGAGCAGGCTCACGCAGCCACCGAACGTCACGCCCCGGGCGCGGCCGGGCACCAGCGCGCCGCCGCGGGAGGCGATCGTACGGACCGTCTCCGGCGCGAACAGCGTGGCCCGGAGATGGTCCTGCGCCCGCGCGTTCTTGATGAAGTCGACGCCGGCCGCCATCGGCCCGTGCAGGGTGACCAGCCCGAGCCGGGCGGCGAAGGCCTCGTGCAGCGCGGTGACGTCGCTGAAGCCCACGAGCACCTTCGGCCCGGCCGCCCGCAACGCGTCCCAGTCGAGCAGGTCGGCCATCCGCTGCGCCCCGTACCCGCCGCGGGCACACAGCACGGCGGCCACGGAAGGGTCGCACCAGGCGGCCTGGAAGTCGGCGGCCCGGTCGGCGTCCGTGCCCGCCAGGTAGCGGAACTCGTCGTGCCGGTCCAGCACATGGGGCGCCACCACCGGGTCGAGGTCCCAGCCCCGGAGCACGTCGAGCCCGCTCTGCAACCGTTCCTCGGGCACCGGCCCGCTCGTCGCGACGACGGCCACCCGGGCCCCGGCGGCCAGCCGGGGCGGTCTCACGAGCTCCTTCACCTGGTCAGCTCCAGCGTCGCCACCCCGGGCGGGTTGAGCCCGAACACCTGTGCGTACAGGGAGAGTTCGGCCTCCAGGGCGCGGATCATGGTGTCCGCCCGCCGGAATCCGTGCCCCTCGCCCTCGAAGGCGATGTACGCGTGCGGCACCTGCCGCCCCTCCATCTCCTCGAGGAACCGCTCGCACTGGGCGGGCGGGCAGATCACGTCGTCCAGGCCCTGGAGCAGCAGGAAGGGCGCCGTGATCCGGTCGGCGTGCCCGGCCGGAGAGCGCTCCGCGTACCGCCCGGGCACCTCGGCGAGCGGTCCGACCAGGCCCTCCAGGTAGTGCGACTCGAAGTCGTGGGTCTCCCCCGTGGCCCAGCCGGCCAGGTCGAGGATCGGGTAGCTGATCGTGCCGCAGGCGTAGACGTCGGTCATGGTGAGCGACGCCGCCGTCGTCCAGCCGCCCGCGCTGCCGCCGCGTACGGCGAGCCGCTCGGGGTCGGCGGTGCCCTCCTCGGCGAGGGCGAGCGCGACGGCCGCGCAGTCCTCGACGTCGACGACGCCCCACTGCTCGCGCAGCCGCTCCCGGTACTCCCTGCCGTAGCCCGTCGAGCCGCCGTAGTTGACCTCGGCGACCCCGATGCCGCGCGAGGTGAAGTAGGCGATCTGGAGGTCGAGGACCAGCGCGGAGCGGCTGGTCGGACCGCCGTGCGCCCAGACGACGTACGGCGGCAGCTCGGCGCCGGGCGGGGTGCAGCCGGGGTGGTGCGGGGGGTAGACGTGCGCGTGGATCTCGCGCCCGTCGGGGCCGGTGAAGGCGCGGATCTGGGGTTCCGGGTAGAACACCGGGTCCACCACGTCGTCGTGCTCGGCGCCGATCACCCGGGCCCGCCCGGTGCGGGCGTCCAGTTCGACCACCTCGTAGGCGCTGCGTGGGCTGGCGCCGACGGCGACGATCCGCTCGCCGTGCACCGCGAGGGCGGGCGCGAACTCCGTCCAGGGGCCGGCCGCGTCGACGACCTCGCCGGTCTCCGGGTCGAGTATGCCGAGGGCGGTGGCGCCGCGGCCGTGCACGACGGCCACGAGCCCGCCGTCCAGCGGCGCGAACCAGCGGTGGCCGAGCTTCCACAGCGGCCCGCCGAACTCCTCCTCGCGCGGGCACAGCGGTTCGCCGTCGCGGTAGAGGTTCCACCAGCCGGTGCGGTCGCTGACGTACAGCAGAGCGCCGTCGGCGTCGAACTCGGCCTGCGCGATGGCCTCGTCCGGACCGCCGGCGACCGTGCGGGGCGCGGTGAGCGTGCCGTCGTCCGTCACCTCGGCGAGCACCAGCTCGGTGCCGTCCCAGGGCATCCGCGGATGATCCCAGGCGAGCCACGCCACGAGCCGCCCGTCGGGCGAGAGACGCGGCCCGGTGACGAACCGGTGGCGGCCGTCGCTGAGTTCGCGTACCGCGCCCCGGTCCCCGGCGGCGGAGCCGTCCAGCGGCACGGCGGCCAGGACGCGCCGCACGTCGGTGGGTCCGTCGCCGGTGAACTCCTCCAGCACGCACCACACCTCGCCGCGCTCCACCCGCAGCTGCGGATCCACCCACCGCAGCCCGCCGCCCACCGGCGACACGGGGGTCAGCGGACGGGGCTCGGCGCCCTCCTCGTACCGGTACAGCCGCTGGTCGGCGAAGTGCACGAACACCACGACCGGGCGCCCGTCGACCAGGGCTCCGGCCCAGGGCTGCCCGCCGTACTCGATGACCCGGCTGCGCACGTTCCACGGCGCGGGCAGCACGGACTCCTCGGTGCCGTCGGCGTGCCGCCGCACCAGGGTGCGCCGGCCGCCCTCGGTGGGCCGGGGCTCGGTCCACCACGCCTCGTCGCCGACGAACCCCACGAACTCCGGGTGCCCGTCGTGCGCGGCGGCGAGGGCCGCGTCGATGGGCGACGGCCAGGAACCGTACGGCAGGGTCTGCACGTTCTCCCCCATGTGGTCAGGCGTCCCGCAGGAACCGGTCGAGGACGCGGACGCCGAAGTGCAGCGCCTCGATGGGCACCCGCTCGTCGACGCCGTGGAAAAGGGCCTGGTAGTCGAAGCCCTCGGGCAGCTTCAGCGGCGCGAAGCCGTAGCCGGTGATGCCGAGCCGGGAGAACTGCTTGGCGTCGGTGCCGCCCGACATGCAGTACGGCACGACATGCCCCTCGGGGGCGAACTCCTCGACGGCGGCCCGCATCCGCGCGTAGGTCGGCGAGTCCAGCGGCGCCTGGAGCGCCACCTCGCGGTGCTCGAACTCCCACTCCACGTCCGGCCCGACGAGCAGGTCGAGGGTGTCAAGGAACTCCTGCTCGGCGCCCGGCAGGAAGCGCCCGTCGACATGGGCCACGGCCTCCCCCGGAATGACATTGATCTTGTAGCCGGCGTCCAGCATGGTCGGATTGGCGCTGTTGCGGACGGTGGCCTCGACGAGCTTGGCGGCCGGGCCGAGCTTCTCCAGCAGCCGGTCGACGTCGTCGAGGCCGGTGCCGAGGCCGTACAGCGCGGCGAGTTCGGTCAGGGCCGCGCTCACGGTCGGGGTGAGCCGCAGCGGCCACTCGTGCGCGCCGATCCGCGCGACGGCGGCGGCCAGCCGGGTCACCGCGTTCTCGCGGTTGACCTTGGAGCCGTGCCCGGCCCGCCCGCGCGCGGTGAGCTTCAGCCAGCCCGTGCCGCGCTCCCCGGCCGCGATCGGGTAGATCTCGCGGCCCGACCCGTCGTGGAAGGTGAACGCCCCGGACTCACTGATGCCCTCCGTGCACCCCTCGAACAGCTCGGGGTGCCGGTCGGCGAGGAAGCCGGAGCCGTCCTCGGCGCTGGCCTCCTCGTCCGCGGTGAACGCGATGACGAGGTCCCGCCGGGGCCGGACGCCCTGCCGGGCCCAGGAGCGCACGACGGCGAGGATCATCGCGTCCATGTTCTTCATGTCGACCGCGCCCCGGCCCCAGACGACCCCGTCGCGGACCTCGCCGGAGAACGGGTGCACGCTCCAGTCGGCGGCCTCGGCGGGCACGACGTCCAGATGCCCGTGCACCAGCAGCGCGTCGGCGGACGGGTCGGTGCCCGCGATCCGGGCGACCACGTTGGCGCGCCCCCTGGTGCGCTCCAGGAGGGTGGGTTCGAGACCGGCCTCGGCGAGCCGCTCGGCCGCGTACTCGGCGGCCGGCCGCTCCTGGCAGTCGCCGCCGCCCCGGTTGGTGGTGTCGATGCGGATGAGGCCGGAGGTGAACTCCACGACCTCGTCCAGCGCCTGCTGATCAGCCATACTGCTCCTCCACGGCAGCCGAGACGACAGTGGTGACCGCCTTGAAGGCGCGGATCGCCTCGTACATGGTCGCGCAGGCGTACGCCACCTTCCGCTCCCCGGTCCGCTCCACGCCCGGCACCACGGTCGCCGCCATGGCCAGGTGCTCGGCGTCGAACTCGACCGCGACGGTGTGCGGGCCGGACACGGCCGGCTCGTACCGGACGGCCAGCGAGGCCGCCTCCTTGGCGGCGGCCCGGATGTCGGCGGCGGTCCTGGCCGGTGTCCGGCACACGGCCGCGTACCGCGACACATGGTCCTTCACGGCCACCTTCAGCGCCTCGGGCGCGTACCCGAGCGCGTCCTCGCAGGCCACGTCGTCGCCGGTCACCAGCACCACGGGCACCCCGTACTCGGCGACGACATGCGCGTTCAGCAACCCCTCGCTGGCGCGTACGTCGTTCAGCCACACGCCGGTGATGGAGTTCGCGAGGTAGGTGTGCGCCAGGACACCCTCGGCGCCGGCGCCCGCGTGGTAGCCGACGAAGGCGATCCCGTCCACGTCGCCGTGCTGCACGCCCTCGACCATGGACAGCGACTTGTGCCGGCCGGTGAGCATCTGCACCCGCTCGTCCAACTGCTCCAGCAGCAGGTTGCGCATGGTCCAGTGGGCCTCGTTGACGACGACCTCATCGGCGCCGCCGTCGTAGAAGCCCAGCGCGGCGGCGTTCACGTCCGAGGTGAACATCGATCGGCAGCGCTCCCACTGGGGTGTCCCGGGCAGCACGTCCGCCGGCCAGGTGACGCCGGTGGCGCCCTCCATGTCGGCGCTGATGAGGATCTTCATGGTGCGTCACGTTACGCGGAGAATCGGCGGGCGACCAGGACGGGATGACCCGCACCGGTGGTTCAGCCGGTGTCCGCGGCCCCCGCGCAGGACCGGACCGCCCACGAGCCAGGCGGTCCGACCCTACGCGACCGTGCCGGGGCCGCGTCACCCGGTGCGGCCCGCGACCAGCCACTTCGAGGGCAGCTCGATCCGGGTGCCGTCGGGCCGGGTCTCGGTGGTGGTCAGCGGCAGGTCGCCGCTCGCGAGCACGGTGAGGCCGGCGGCGGTCAGGTACTCGGGCACCGCGGCGTCGGCGACCTCGCCCGGCGCGATGCCGTGCCGGAAGACCGGGGCGAGCTTGGCGGGCGGTCCGTCCGGGCTCTGCGCCAGGCCGCGCAGGACGAGTCCGGCGGCCTCGGCGAGCTCGACCAGGAAAACCCGGCCGCGCTCGCCGACGAGGGTCGCGATCCCGTCGACGAGCGGCTGCCGGTCACCCGGCTCGCACTGGTGGAGTACACCGCGCATGTACACGTTGGCGTCGCCGAGCTGCGCGCGCAGGACCTCCACCTCGGTCTTGTCGGCGGCGTCCAGCTCCCGGTACGTCGCCTGCCCCGCCGGGTCCGCCTCCTCGGCGTGCGCGACGGCCGCCACGGACAGGTCGACGCCGAGGACGCGTGGGAAGCGCGCGGCGAGGAAACGCGTCTGGGTGCCGTTGCCGCAGCCCAGGTCGATCATCGGCAGGCCGGGGTCGGCCAGCCGCGGCTCGAACAGGGCCACATGCCGTCCGGCGGTCAGCACGGGCTCGGCGTCCCAGAGGACGGCGCCCTGCCCGCCCGGCGCCTCGCGCCAGAACCCTTCCCAGGCCTCCCGGTACCGACTGGTCACGCTCATGGCCAACTCCCCAGGTACGACGCCGTTTTCCCGCCATGGGCGACGGGCCAGTACGGGTGTATCGCGCCCGGCGCGCGGTCACAAGAACACGGCGCACACACCGCGCATACCTTCACGGCTCGTTCGACCGGAGGACGCCGCCCCAGGGGTGGGTTCAGCGGCGCGGCAGCGTGAGTTCGCACCAGACGGTCTTGCCCGCCTTCGTTCGGCTGGCGCCCCATTCGCGCGCGAGGGTGCTCACCACGCGCAGCCCGCGCCCGGCCTCGTCGAGCGGCCCCGCGCCGAGCAGCGTCGGCAGGTCGTGATCGTCGTCGTCCACCTCGCACAGCAGGGTGTCGCCGCGCACGAGGCGCAGCCCGACAGGCCCGCGGTGGGAGTGCCGTACGGCGTTGGTGACCAGCTCGCCGACGATCAGCTCGGCAGTCGCGGCCGGCCCGGACAGCGCCCACTCGTGCAGCTGCTCGCGGACCACCGCGCGGGCCCGGCCGACCTCGGCCGGGTCGAGGGGGAAGCGCCATTCGGCCACGTCGCCGGGTTCGATGCCGTTCAAACGGGCCATCAGGAGAGCGACGTCGTCCTTGCGTCCGCCGGGGGCGCCCAGGGCGCGGATGATCGTGTCGCAGGCGTCGTCCATGGACGCCGCCGGGTGGGCGGCCGACTCGCACAGCGTGGCGAGTCCGACACCGATGTCCTCGCCGCGCATCTCGACCAGCCCGTCGGTGCACATCACCAGCCGGTCACCGGGCTCCACCCGCACGCGTACCGTCTCGAACGGCACCCCGCCCACGCCGATGGGCGCGCCGGTGGGCAGGTCGAGCAGGTCGCTACGGCCGTCCCCGGCGCGGACGAGCACGGGCGGGATGTGGCCCGCGTTGGCGAGGTGCAGCTCGCTCGCGATCGGGTCGTAGACGGCGTACAGGCAGGTCGCGAGATAGGTGTCGCCGAGCCGCTGGGCGAGGTCGTCGAGGTTGCGCAGCAGCTGTGCGGGCGGCAGGTCGAGGGCGGCCATGGTCTGCACCGCCGTGCGCAACTGGCCCATCATGGCCGCCGAGTTGAGGCCGTGCCCCATGACGTCGCCGACGACGAACGCGGTGCGCGCGCCGGGCAGTTTCACCGAGTCGAACCAGTCGCCGCCGACCCGTCCGAGCAGGGTGCCGGGCAGATAGCGGGTGGCGATGTCGCAGCCCGCCATGCGCGGCGGGATGTGCGGCAGCATGCTGTCCTGGAGGGTCTCGGCGACGCTCTCCTGGAAGGTGTACATGCGCGCGTTGTCGAGCACGAGGCCGGCACGGGCGGCGAGTTCGGCGCCGGTGACGCGGTCCATGTCGTTGAAGTCGGCGCGCTCCGGATGCCGCAGCAGGACCATGAATCCGAGCACGACGGTGCGGGCCTTCAGCGGTACGACGAGCATGCTGCGGCCCGTGATCAGGGGCCGGATGTCCCGCTTCTCGAACTGCGAGGCGATGGCGTGGCCCATCCGCTCGCTGATCCGGGGCACGAGGACGGGCTCGCCGGTGGTCATGCACTGGAAGAACGGCGTGTGCGCCGGGAACGGCATGGCCTCGCCCACGGGGACGACGTCGTCCCAGCGGCCCGGTTCGTCGGTGTGCTCCAGGGCCACCCGGTGCCACATGGTCGTCGTGTCCGGCGCGCCGTCCGGGAAACCCTCACCGGCGACGACCTGCTCGCGCAGATAGGTGCCCGCGACATCGGTGAAGCGCGGTACGACCGCCCTGCTGACCTCGACGATCGTCCGCGCCAGGTCGAGCGAGGTACCGATCCTCCCACTGACCTCGTTGAGGAACTCCAGACGCTCGCGCACGGCGGCGTGCTCCAGGTCCTCGGCCACGTCGCGCAGTTCGTCCGGTACGGGCTCACCCGCGGCCATCGCCCGGACTAGCCGCTCGCGCCGCGCCTTGCGCTCGGCACGCCGGGGCACACCCCAGTCGGGGGTGACCGGCACACGGTCGTTCTGGCTGAACTCCAGCACCGGGTAGCCCAGTTCGAGGACCTGCCCGACGATCCGGGCGCTCTCCCCCACGCTCATGCTGGGCAGGATCTCGGGGAGTCGGCGGGCCAGCTCGTCTGCGCCGGGGAAGTCGGTGTGCAGGGCGAAGGCGGGCGCGATCCGCTCGACGACAGCGTCCTCGCCGGTCCCCTGCCGGCGCAGCGCGTCGGCGTCGGCGGCGAGCACCAGCAGCCGCTCCGCGCCGGGCCCCACGAGCGGGTACGCCCACCACAGCACGGCGACCCGGCCGCCGTCCGGCCCGGTGACGCGGGCACTGCCCGCGGCCGGGTAGGACAACCCGCCGTCGAGCGAGGCCCCGAGGTCCGGACCGAGACCGTCGTACGCCCCGTAGGGCCCGTACGGCGAGTCCTCCTGGTCCGCCGGCAGCGCGCCGGAGACGGGCAGCAGGTCGCCGACCGGGCGGCCGATCGCCGATTCCTTGGCGGTGCCGAACAGCCGTCGCGCGCCGGTGCTCCAGTGGGAGACGAGGCCCTCGCGGTCCACCACGACCACGGCCAGCGGGACCCGTCCCACCGGCGCGGCGCCACCGGCCGGTCGGCCGGGAGGTGCTTCTCGGTCGGTGCCATGCCTCATGGCCCAGGCCCTCTCTCCACGGCGGTGCAAGATCTGTGCCCCGGCTCACCACCGTACGGCGCCGTCCGTGCGCGATGTGCGCCAACACGGGAATAGGGGCCGCCGGTCACGCGGGCGCACACTCGTGCGCCCCACGGTCCGATCAGTCCTCGTGGCCCAGCTGGAGGTCCCGTTCCGTGCGCCCCCCGCCCGCCACTTGGAGCACGGTCGCCACCGGTGGATAGCCGGCCGCGATCACCGTGTACTCGCCGGAGGACAGGTCGACGAACCGGAACGTGCCGTCGGGACCGGTGGTGAGGGTGTCGACGACGTTGCCCGCGGCGTCCAGCAGGGTCACGCGGGCGTCCTCCACGGGCCGTCCGCCGCTCGCCCGTACCGTGCCGCGCAGCACGGCGCCGCCGGCCAGCTCGACGTCCTGCCGGGTCTCGCGGGCGGCCTGGACGGTGACGGGGAGCGCGGCGGGGCGGAACGCGGGCGCGCTGGCGGCGAGGGTGTACTCACCGGCGACCAGTTCGGTGATGACGTAGCCGCCCTCGCGGCCGCTGCGGGTGCTGGAGACGACCTCGCCGTGCACGTTGGTGAGGGTGACCGTGGCGTCCCGTACGGGCGTGCCGTCGGCGGTGAGCACGCTGCCGGCGAGGCGCCCGGCGCCGCCGAGTACGACGTCCAGTTCGACGGGGCGCTCGCCGACGGTCACGGAGACGGCCTGCGGCTGGTGACCGCCCGCCGCCGCGATCAGGACGTACGCCCCGGAGCCCGGCGTGGCCAGCGCGTACCGGCCGTCCTCGCCGCTGGCGCCGCGCCCGATCTGCTGTCCGGCGACGTCGATGAGGGTGAGCGCCGCGCGCGGGACGACGGTCCCGTCGGGATGCTGCACGGTGCCGCAGACGGCGATTCCGGCGGCGTACGGCGAACGGGCCTGCGGGACGGTGGTGTTCACCTGCGCGCTGTCCGTCTCGGGGGTTCGGTAGGTCACCAGCGGTTTCTCCTTGAGGAAGAACGAGAGGAGCAGGCCTACGGCGAGCACGGGCACGAGGTACAGGAAGATCCTCGGCATGGCGTCGGCGTAGGCCTGGATGTAGCCGTCGCGCAGTGCCGGGGGCAGTGCGTGGACGGCCTGGGGGGTGATGGACTCGGCGTCGGGCAGGGCGGCACCGGTGCGCGGCAGACGGTCGGCCAGGGAGTCGGTGAGGCGGTCGGCGAAGAGGGTGCCGAAGACGGCGGCGCCGACGCTGCCGCCGATCTGCCGCAGGAAGTTGTTGGCGCTGGTGGCCGTGCCGAGGTCGGCGGGGCGCACGGAGTTCTGCACGGCGAGGATCAGGACCGGCATCACCATGCCCATCCCGGCGCCGAGGACGCCCATCCAGATGCTGTAGTGCAGCCGGGGCGTGTCGGCTTCGAGGCGGGAGAGCAGCCACATGCCGACGACGGAGAGGGCGCTGCCGAGGATCGGGTGGATCCGGTAGTGGCCGGTGGCGCTGATGAGCTGACCGGAGATGATCGAGGCGCCGACGATGCCGCCCATCATCGGCAGCATCAGCAGCCCGGACTCGGTGGCGCTGGCCCCGTCGACCATCTGCAGGAACGTGGGCAGGTAGCTGGCGGCGCCGAACAGCGCGACACCGAGCACCAGGCCGACCAGACCGGTGATGTTGAAGACCGAGTCGCGGAACAGCCGCAGCGGGATGAGGGGTTCGGCGGCGTGGTGCTCGGCGACGACGAACAGCGCGGTGGCGGCCACGGCGCCGGCGGCGAGGCCGAGGATGACGCGGGAGCCCCAGGCGTACTCGGTGCCGCCCCAGCTGGTCAGCAGGACCAGGCAGGTGGAGGCCACGGTGAGCAGCAGGGCGCCGAGAACGTCGAGCCGCGCCTTGACCTGGGGTTTGGGCAGTTTGAGGACGACGGCGACGACGGCCATGGTGACCAGGCCGAAGGGCACGTTGATGTAGAAGCACCAGCGCCACGAGAGGTGGTCGGTGAAGTAGCCGCCGAGCAGCGGCCCGGCGACGGAGGCAAGACCGAAGGCGGCGCCGATCAGCCCCATGAACTTGCCGCGCTGCCGGGGCGGCACGATGTCCGCCATGATCGCCTGGACGCCGATCATGAGTCCGCCCGCGCCGACGCCCTGCACCGCGCGGAAGGCGATCAGCTGGTCCATGGTCTGCGCGCGGCCCGCCAGGGCGGAGCCGACGACGAAGACGACGATGGCGAACTGGAAGACGCCCTTGCGGCCCAGCAGATCGCCGAGCTTGCCGTAGATCGGCAGTCCGACGGTGGCCGTGAGCAGATAGGCGGTGATCGCCCAGGACATCTTGTCGAGGCCGTGCAGCTCGCCGACGATCTTCGGCAGCGCGGTGGCGACGATCATCTGCTCCAGGGCGGCCAGGAGCAGGGCGAGCATCAGCCCGCAGAAGACCAACCGCACCCGGCGCGGGCCGAGTTCGGCGGCCGGCGTGGGCGGTGGCGCCGGAAGCCTCGGGGGCGCCACCGCCGCGACCGGTTCGTCCTGCACCAGAGTGGTCCCGCCCACGTACCGCTCCCCTCGTCGCGCTGCTGCACCATTACCGCGTAAAAGCGACAACTGCCAACAAGCGCGGCGAGTTACGGATCCATGCCGGCGGAACCCGAGTTCCACTCGAACCGGTGAGGGACCAACGGCCTTTGCGGACCGGCCGCTTGGGCTACTTCTCCACCTCGGCGGCGAGCTTGTCGAGCATCGCGTCGTAGATCCGGGCGAGCCCCTTCGGCGCGAAGGTCCTCTCGAAGAAGCCGCCGACGCCGCCCGCGCCCTGCCAGACGGTGACCACGACGACGCGGGACCTGCCCTCGCCGGCCGGGGTGACCCGCCAGGTGGTGACCATGGAGGAGTTGCGGTCCTTCTCGACCAGTTCGCCCTCGGTCGGCTCGGTGACCTCCAGGAGGCAGTCGCGCACGCGCTTGCTGGTGGCCTGGAGCTTCCAGTGGACGACGGTGCCCTCGCCGTCGCCGCCCTCGCGCACCTCGTACTCGCTGAAGTGCTCGGGCAGCAGCTTCGCGCGTGTGCCGCTGTAGTCGGCGAGGGTGTCGAACACCTTCTCCGGGTCCGCCGCGACGACGCGTTCCGTGGTGGCCTCGACCTGCGCCATGGAGTTCCTCCAGCACCTGAGTTCTCGGGGTCGGGGCAAGCCAACCACCCCGGTCCCCGGCCGCCCAAATCGGGGGCACGGATGTGATCGATCGGGTTTCGGAGCGCGATCGGAGGTGACGCCCGCACGATCATGGGAACAGATGTTCTATTGTGGGGTCAGTGCTACCGAGGAGGCGTCATGCGCTGGGAGAACCTCGCCCTGGAATCCGGCGACAGCCCCGCCGACGCCGCGCTGTTCGGCGCGGACGCGGTGACCACCCGTACGTTCGACACCCCCGAGTTCGCCGGCATCACGTTCCACGAGGTGCGGGCCCGCTCGATCGTCAACCGGGTGCCGGGGGCCTCCCGGATGCCGTTCGAGTGGACGGTGAACCCCTACCGGGGCTGCACGCACGCGTGCGTGTACTGCTTCGCCCGCAGGACGCACAGCTATCTCGACCTCGACACCGGGCTGGGCTTCGACTCCCAGATCGTGGTGAAGGTGAACGCGCCGGACCTGCTGCGCCGCCAGCTCGGCTCACGCCGCTGGCAGGGCGAGCACATCGCGATGGGCACCAACGTCGACTGCTACCAGCGGGCCGAGGGCCGCTACCGGCTGATGCCGGGCATCCTGACCGCCCTGCGCGACCACGCGAACCCCTTCTCGATCCTCACCAAGGGCACGCTGATCCTGCGCGACCTGGACCTGCTGACCCAGGCGGCCCGGGTGACGGACGTCGGCATCTCGGTCTCCGTCGGCTTCACCGATCCCGAGCTGTGGCGCACCGTCGAGCCGGGCACGCCCGCGCCCGAGCGGCGCCTGGACGTCGTACGGACGCTCGGTGAGCACGGCATCGGATGCGGGGTGCTGATGGCGCCGGTGATCCCGTTCCTGGGCGACCACCCGGCCCAACTGCGGGACACCGTGCGGGCGATCGCGGCCTCCGGGGCCACCTCGGTGACCCCGCTGGTGCTGCATCTGCGTCCGGGGGCGCGCGAGTGGTTCATGGCCTGGCTCGGCCGGGAGCACCCGCACCTGGTGCGCCGCTACGAGCGGCTGTACGCGGACGGCGCCTATGCCCCGAAGTGGTACCAGCGCCGGATCACCCGGCAGGTGCACGAGCTGGCCGAGGAGTACGGCATCGGCCCCACGCGCGCGGGCGCGCACCGCCGGATCCGGGAGCCCGATTCCGCCCCGGCGGCGGTGGCCGAACAGACTCAACTTTCGCTCATCTGAGAGCGTTCTGTCCGAGAGCGTTCGAGCGCAACTCACGGCCCAATCGGGTCAAGAATTGGCGGAACACGTTCTTACAGGTGCTCACTCCGGGACGATCCGGCGAGGGCCGCGGGACTCGCGGTCCACAACCCTCCGTCCTGGGAGGACCCCCCATGAAGAAACGTGCAGCCGCGCTGTGCGGCGCCGCCGTGGTGGTGGCCGGGACCTTCACGGCCGTCCCCGCCCGCGCGAGCGCCCCGGACGCCACCGGGCCCACCTGGAAGAAGTGCGCCACCGCGAACCATCCGACGCTCCAGTGCGCGTCCCTGGAGGTGCCACTGGACCACGCGGACCCCGGCGGGCGGAAGATCACCCTCCCCCTGTCCCGGGTCCCGCACACCGCGAAGACGTACCAGGGGCCGCTGCTGGTCAACCCGGGCGGTCCCGGCGGCAGCGGTCTGGCCCTCGCCGGGTTCGTCGCCTCCTCGCTGCCCAAGGCGGTGGCGGCCCAGTACGACGTCATCGGCTTCGACCCGCGCGGCGTCGGCGGCGGCGAGCCGGCGCTGAACTGCGCTCCCGGCCACTTCGACCCCGTGCGCGCGGACTCCGTGCCCGCCACCGCGGCCGTCGAACAGGCCGACCTCACGCGCGCCAAGTCCTTCGCCGACGCCTGCGGCAAGAAGTACGCGCGCGAGCTGCCCCACATGAACACGCTCAGCGCCGCCCAGGACATCGACTGGATCCGGCGCGCCCTCGGCGCCCCGCGGATCAACTACTTCGGCTACTCGTACGGCACCTACCTCGGCGCGGTGTACGCCAAGCTCCATCCGGACCGGGTGCGGCGCATGGTCCTCGACTCCGTCGTCGACCCCACCGGTGTCTGGTACGAGGCCAACCTCGCACAGGACCACGCCTTCAACGACCGCCACCGGGCCTTCATGGCCTGGGTCGCCGAGCACGACGCGACCTACCGGCTGGGCACCGATCCGGAGAAGGTCGAGGCCGAGTGGTACGCGATGCGGGCGGCGCTGGCCGAGAAGCCCGCGGGCGGCACGGTGGGCGCGGCCGAACTGGAGGACACGTTCCTGCCCGGCGGCTACTACAACGGCTACTGGCCGCACCTCGCCGAGGCGTTCGCCGGGTACGTCAACGACGGGGAGACCGCCCCGCTGGTCGAGGCGTACGAGAACTTCGGCGCGGCCGACGCCGCCGAGGAGAACGGCTACAGCGTCTACACCGCGGTGCAGTGCCGGGACGCCGGCTGGCCGCGCGACTGGGCACAGTGGCGCAAGGACAACTGGGCGGTGCACGAGAAGGCGCCGTTCATGACCTGGAACAACGCCTGGTACAACGCTCCCTGCGCGTTCTGGCCGACGGACTCGCTGGGGCCGGTGGACGTGGCCAACGACAAGCTGCCGCCGGTCCTGCTGTTCCAGGCGACGCACGACGCGGCCACGCCGTACCAGGGCGGCACGACGGTGCACAGGCTGCTGCGCGGCTCCAGCCTGGTGGTCGAGCAGGAGGGCGGCAACCACGGCATCACGCTGAGCGGGAACACCTGCCTCGACCGGCATCTGTCGGCGTATCTGACCGACGGCACGGTGCCGCGCGGCCGCGGGGAGACGGACGCGGTGTGCGCGGCGCTGCCCGACCCCAAGCCGCTGGTCGCGAAGTCCGCCGGTGAGTCGCAGGGTTCGACGCTGCACAGGCTGCTGGGTTTCCGCGGCTGAATCACGAGGTGACGGCCCGTCGGGGGTTCGGCCGGACCCATGGTCCACCATGGACCCATGAGTGAGCCGACCAGGATCCCGGCCCCCGAGGGCGTCGCCGCCGCCGAGCAGTACTCCCACGTGGTCACAGGCACCGGCCGTTTCGTCGCCGTCTCCGGACAGCTCCCGCTCGACGAGCGCGGCGAACTGGTCGGCGCGGGCGACCCGGCCGCCCAGGCCCGCCAGGTCTTCGAGAACCTGCGCCGCTGCCTGGCCGCGGCCGGCGCCACGTTCGGCGACGTCGTCAAGCTCACCTACTTCGTCCGGACATCGCGCACATGCCCGCCATCCGCGCGGCCCGCGCCGAGCACATACCCGGCGACCGGCTCCCGGCCGCCTCGGCCGTGCGGGTCGCCGGGCTGGTCCGCCCCGAGTACCTGATGGAGATCGAGGCGTTCGCGGTGGTGGCCGCGTGACCGGGCCGCACGTCCGGGAGCCGGCCCTCGCCGACTGCGCCCGGGTGGCCGAGATCCGCGTCGGCGGCCGGCCGGGCGCCCACCCCTGAGGAACAACACCGCCGCCCGCCGCTTCTCCGAACGGGAGGGCTTCGCGGCGGACGGCGCCGGAGAGCCGTTCGAGGGGGAGGGGGTCCAGGTGCCGGAGGTGCGGTACGCACGGGAGTTGACTGGACGCGGGGTAGCCCACCCGGTGCGGCCGTACCCCCCTCATCCCCGCCGCTGCCCGGGAATCCGCGCCAGCGCCGCCACGGCCGCCTCCGCCAGCGCCGGATGCGCCAGGGCCTCGTTCAGTACGGGCCCGGCCCGGCTGTCGCCCAGCTCGCCCAGCCCCTCCACGCACGCGAGGGCCACGCTCCGGTACGGGTCGTGCGGGCGGAGCCGGCGTCGCAGCGTGGTGATCAGGGCGGGGACGGACTCGGGGGCACGCAGCTCGACGAGCAGCCGCACCGGGTGCAGGGCGTAGGCGACCCGCCGTTCGTTCGTGGCGAGGGCCGCCGCCGCGCGGCCGGTGCGCGGGTCGCCGAGCCGGGCCAGAGCGTGGGCGGCGGACGCGCAGCGCGGTGGATCACGGTGGTTGAGGAGCAGGACGAGGGACTCGAAGGCCCGCCGGTCGCCCGCCGTCCCCAGCCGGAACGCGGCCAGCTCCCTGGCCCACAGCGGCCGGCCGGGCGCGACGAGCACTCCGGCGATTTCGCCGTGGTCCTCGGTCGCCACCAGCCGCTCGTACTCCGCGGAGCCCCCGGACTCCCGCCGTAAGCGCTCCGTGAGCGATCGCAACTCTTCGTCCATGACGCGAGCGTACAAACGATCTCGGCGTCCGGGACCTACATCACAAAGACAAAGGGCTGGCGCGCTCGTTACCCGCGAGTTAAGCTCATTGGAGCGAGTTACCCACTCGTATCACTGCTCGCGACGGCCTGGTGACGCAGCCGCCGCGAGAGCAGTCGGTTCGGTACGTCAGGTACCGCAATGCGACTCGGCCACGGGACAGGGCCGGTCGGTCATCACCGTTCCTCGGACGTGTGCACGTCCGCAGCGACGGCACCGGGCGTGTGCGCTTGCAGCCCGGCATCACCCGCACTTCTCACGCACCTGGTGCGCCCTCGGCGCACCCGGGCGCGTTCCCAGTCGTCACCTCATTTCCAGGAGTCCCGCGATGGCCACTCCCCTGTCCGACCGCCCGCTGTCCCCGCTCCAGACCATTGCCGTCGTCGGCCTCGGCACCATGGGCACCGGCATCGCCGAAGTCCTGGCCAAGGCCGGCCGCGAGGTCGTCGGCATCGACATCAGCGAGGCCCAGGCGGTGCGTTGCGTCGCCGCCCTGGAGTCCTCCACGGCCCGCGCCATCGAGCGCGGCCGCCTCACCGAACAGGAGCGCGCGGACGCCCTCGCCCGCGTGCGCACCTCCACCGACCTGCGGGCGGCTGCCGACGCCGACCTGGTGATCGAGGTGGCGCCGGAGTCGTACGAGGTCAAGCACCAGATCTTCCGCGAACTGGACGGCGTCGTGCGCCCGGAGACGATTCTCGCGACCGGCACCAACGCCCTGTCCGTCACGCGCCTGGCCGCCGACTCGGCCCGCCCGGAGCGCGTGCTGGGCCTGCACTTCTTCAACCCCGCGCCGGCGATGAAGCTCGTCGAGGTGGTCTCCTCGGTGCTCACCGCGCCGCAGGCCGTCGCCACGGTCACGGATCTCGCGATCGAGCTGGGCAAGGAGCCCGTGGCGGTCGGCGACCGGCCCGGATTCGTCGCCGACGGGCTGCTGTTCGGCTATCTCAACCAGGCCGCCGCGATGTACGAGGCGAGGTACGCCTCCCGCGAGGACATCGACGCCGCGATGCGGCTCGGCTGCGGACTGCCCATGGGCCCGCTCGCCCTGCTCGACCTGATCGGCGTCGACACCGCGCGGACCGTCCTGGAAGCCATGTACACCGCGTCCCGCGACCGGCTGCACGCCCCCGCGCCGATCCTGAAGCAGCTCAGCGAGGCGGGCCTCACGGGCCGCAAGGCGGGCCGCGGCTTCTACACCTACGAGGCCCCGGGCAGCGCCACCGTGGTGCCGGACGCGCTGACGCCTCAGGAGGGCGGGAACCTCACGCCGGGCCGCCCGGTCCGCTCGGTCGGCGTCGCGGGCTCCGGCACCATGGCGTCGGGCATCGCCGAGGTGTTCGCGAAGGCGGGCTACGACGTGGTCCTCGCCGCCCGCAGCGAGGAGAAGGCGCAGACGGCCAAGGCCCGTATCGGCAAGTCCCTGGCGCGCTCCGTCGACAAGGGCCGGCTGACCGCCGAGGCGGCGGCCCAGACGCTGGAGCGGATCACCCCGGCGGGATCGTACGACGCGTTCGCCGACGTCGACCTGGCGGTCGAGGCGGTCGCCGAGGACCTTGAGGTCAAGCGGCAGCTGTTCGCCTCGCTGGACAAGGTCTGCAAGCCGGGCGCGGTCCTGGCGACGACGACCTCGTCGCTGCCGGTCGTCGCCTGCGCCCGGGCCACCTCGCGTCCGCAGGACGTGATCGGCATGCACTTCTTCAACCCGGCACCGGCGATGAAGCTGGTCGAGGTCGTCCGAACGGTGCTCACGGCCGACGACGTCCACGCCACCGTCCGCGAGGTCTGTGCCAAGGTCAGGAAGCACGCCGTCGACTGCGGCGACCGGGCCGGATTCATCGTCAACGCCCTGCTGTTCCCGTACCTGAACAACGCGATCAAGATGGTGCAGGACCACTACGCGTCCCTGGACGACATCGACGCGGCGATGAGGCTGGGCGGCGGTTACCCCATGGGCCCGTTCGAGCTGCTGGACGTGGTCGGCCTGGATGTGTCGCTGGCCATCGAGAAGGTCCTGCACCGCGAGTTCCGCGACCCGGGACTGGCCCCGGCACCCCTGCTGGAGCACCTGGTGGCCGCGGGCTGCCTCGGCCGCAAGACGGGCCGCGGCTTCCGTGAGTACGCCCGCCGCTAGGGGCGACCCGTGGATCAGTCCGGCTCCGCCGGCCGGCACGGCGCGACCCCGCCGGGCCGCGTCGCGGGGACCCGGCCCCTGGCGGGCGAGGCCGGGAGCGCCGGGGCGGGTGACCCCGCCGACGCGCGTGCCCGGCCCCGTGCCGCCGGCCCGCTCCCCGAGGGGCCGCCCGGCCGGCCCGGCGACTGGTTCAGGACGGGCGGGGAGTGGGGCGGGCTGCTGGAGCCGGGCAGCCGTTCCCCGGCCGCCCGGCCCGGTACTCCCCCGCCCGGCAGGGGCGGGGGAAACCCCGGACCTGCGCATCGAGCTGCGCACATGCAGTACGTTCAGGGCATGCCCCAGCCCGCCAGGTCCTCACGTACATCCGCCACGCCCGACGCGCCGGAGAGCGCCGCGGGCGGTCGCGCCGCCGCCCAACGGCTCAAAATGCGCCGGGAACTGGCGGCCGCGGCGATGGAGCTGTTCGCGACCAAGGGCTACGAGGCGACCACCGTCGACGAGATCGCGGCCCAGGCCGGGGTCGCCCGCCGCACCTTCTTCCGCCACTTCCGCTCCAAGGAAGAGGCGATCTTCCCCGACCACGACGACACCCTGATCCGGGCCGAGGCGGTGCTCAACGCGGCGCCCGCGCACGAGCACCCGCTCGACACCGTGTGCCGCGGGATCAAGGAAGTCATGAAGATGTACGCGGCCCGGCCGGAGATCTCGGTCGCCCGCTACAAGCTCACGCGCGAGGTGCCCACCCTGCGTGAGGCCGAGATCGCCTCGGTGGCCCGCTACGAGCGCCTGTTCACGCGCTATCTGCTGGGCCACTTCGACGAGCACGCGCACGACGACGACGCCAACGACGACCCGCTGCTGGCCGAGGTCGCCGCGTCCGCCGTCGTCACCGCGCACAACCACGTCCTGCGGCGCTGGCTGCGCGCGGGCGGCCAGGGGGACGTGGAGGCCCAGCTGGACCACGCCTTCGCGATCGTGCGCAGGACCTTCGGGGCGGGCATCGGGATAGGACGTTCCACGCCACCGGGGCTGGCCCCCGCGTCGGTCTCGGGGCACGGCGAGGTGCTGGTGACGGTCGCCCGCACCGACGCCCCCCTCGACGAGGTCATGCGGACCATCGAGGAAGCGCTCAAGGACCGCTGAGCGTCCCCGCGCTGTGACGACGGCCACCCCGCCCGGGTGGCCGTTTTGGCATGTCAGGGCACCTTTTCAGCGCGTTCCAAGACCCGATTCGATCGATCATCGCTCATTTGTTACGTAAAGATTTCATCTGAGAGCAAGTTCTGGCACCCAGTGCCTTGCCGGATGACACGGGGTGCCATACGTTGAAGTAGTCCGGGCGGCCGGCGTGCAGCGACCTTTCGTACGCCGGCTGTCCCCGCAAGCCTCCCCGGCCTGCGCGCCCGGACGCCTGCGTCACAGGCAACCTCCCGCGCCACAAAGCGCTGCCGGACAAGCACCACCCGCCGAACCGACGGCACACCCTCATCCCTCAGCAGCACCGACGTAACCCTCAGCGTCCCCTCCCTCAGGGGCGTTCACCGCCGGAGGCAACACCGTGACCGTTAAGGACATCCTGGACGCGATCCAGTCGCCCGACTCCACGCCGGCCGACTTCGCCGCTCTGCCGGTCCCCGAGTCGTACCGGGCGATCACCGTGCACAAGGACGAGACGGAGATGTTCGCGGGCCTCGAGACCCGCGACAAGGACCCCCGCAAGTCGATCCACCTGGACGAGGTGCCGGTGCCGGAACTCGGCCCCGGTGAGGCCCTGGTGGCCGTCATGGCCTCGTCGGTGAACTACAACTCGGTGTGGACCTCGATCTTCGAGCCGCTGTCCACCTTCGGCTTCCTGGAGCGCTACGGCCGGCTCAGCGAGCTGACCAAGCGGCACGACCTGCCGTACCACGTCATCGGCTCCGACCTCGCGGGCGTCGTCCTGCGCACGGGCCCGGGCGTCAACTCCTGGAAGCCCGGCGACGAGGTCGTCGCGCACTGCCTGTCCGTCGAGCTGGAGTCCAGTGACGGTCACAACGACACCATGCTCGACCCCGAGCAGCGCATCTGGGGCTTCGAGACCAACTTCGGCGGCCTGGCCGAGATCGCGCTGGTGAAGTCCAACCAGCTGATGCCCAAGCCCGCCCACCTGTCGTGGGAGGAGGCCGCCGCCCCGGGTCTGGTCAACTCCACCGCGTACCGGCAGTTGGTCTCCCGCAACGGCGCCCAGATGAAGCAGGGCGACAACGTCCTCATCTGGGGCGCGAGCGGTGGACTCGGCTCGTACGCCACGCAGTTCGCGCTCGCCGGCGGGGCGACGCCCATCTGTGTCGTCTCCAGCGAGCAGAAGGCCGAGATCTGCCGGAAGATGGGCGCCGAGCTGATCATCGACCGCACCGCCGAGGACTACAAGTTCTGGGAGGACGAGCACCACCAGGACCCCCGGGAGTGGAAGCGGTTCGGCAAGCGCATCCGGGAGCTGACCGGCGGCGAGGACGTCGACATCGTCTTCGAGCACCCGGGCCGCGAGACGTTCGGCGCCAGCGTGTACGTCACGCGCAAGGGCGGCACCATCGTCACCTGCGCCTCGACCTCCGGGTACGACCACCAGTACGACAACCGCTACCTGTGGATGTCCCTGAAGCGGATCATCGGCTCCCACTTCGCCAACTACCGCGAGGCCTGGGAGGCCAACCGCCTCGTCGCCAAGGGAAAGATCCACCCGACGCTGTCGAAGGTCTACCCGCTGGAGGAGACCGGCCAGGCCGCCCACGACGTCCACCGCAACGCCCACCAGGGCAAGGTCGGCGTGCTGTGCCTCGCCCCCGAGGAGGGCCTCGGCGTGCGCGACGAGGAGATGCGCGCCCAGCACGTCGACGCGATCAACCGCTTCCGGAACATCTGAGGGGCGATGCATGACTGAGCGTCAGAAGGACCGGCCGTGGCTCATGCGCACGTACGCCGGTCACTCCACGGCCGAGGCGTCCAACGAGTTGTACCGGCGCAACCTCGCCAAGGGCCAGACAGGTCTGTCGGTGGCGTTCGACCTGCCGACGCAGACCGGCTACGACTCCGACCACGTCCTCGCCCGCGGCGAGGTCGGCCGGGTCGGTGTGCCGATCGGTCACCTCGGTGACATGCGCCGGCTGTTCCAGGACATCCCCCTGGAGCAGATGAACACCTCGATGACCATCAACGCCACGGCCATGTGGCTGCTGGCGCTCTACCAGGTCGTCGCGGAGGAGCAGGGCGCGGACATCACCAAGCTCCAGGGCACGACCCAGAACGACATCGTCAAGGAATACCTGTCGCGGGGGACGCACGTGTTCCCGCCGGGGCCCTCACTCCGGCTGACCACGGACATGATCGCCTACACGGTCTCCCACATCCCGAAGTGGAACCCGATCAACATCTGCAGCTACCACCTGCAGGAGGCGGGCGCCACGCCGGTGCAGGAGATCGCGTACGCGATGTCCACCGCGATCGCGGTTCTCGATGCCGTACGCGACTCGGGGCAGGTTCCCGAGGAGAAGTTCGGGGACGTCGTGGCCCGCATCTCCTTCTTCGTGAACGCGGGCGTCCGCTTCATCGAGGAGATGTGCAAGATGCGGGCGTTCGGGCGGATCTGGGACCAGGTCACGCGCGAGCGGTACGGCATCGAGAACCCCAAGCAGCGCCGCTTCCGCTACGGCGTCCAGGTCAACTCCCTGGGCCTGACCGAGGCGCAGCCGGAGAACAACGTCCAGCGCATCGTCCTGGAGATGCTGGCCGTGACGCTCTCGAAGGACGCCCGCGCGCGGGCCGTCCAGCTGCCCGCCTGGAACGAGGCGCTCGGCCTGCCCCGCCCCTGGGACCAGCAGTGGTCCCTGCGCATCCAGCAGGTGCTCGCGCACGAGAGCGACCTGCTGGAGTACGACGACATCTTCGCGGGCTCGACGGTCGTCGAGGCGAAGGTGGGTGAGCTCGTCGCGGATTCCCTCGCCGAGATCGAGCGCATCCAGGAGATGGGCGGCGCGATGGCCGCCGTCGAGTCCGGCTACCTCAAGTCGCAGCTGGTCGCCTCGCACGCGGAGCGCCGGGGGCGGATCGAGTCCGGCCAGGAGAAGATCATCGGCGTGAACATCTTCGAGACGACCGAGCCGAACCCGCTGACCGCCGACCTGGACACCGCGATCCACACGGTCGACCCGGCGGTCGAGGCCCGGGTCGTCACCGCGCTCCAGAACTGGCGCGACACCCGCTACCAGCCGCCCTTCAACCATCCTCGTCCCTGCAAGGCGCTGGACCGGCTGAAGGAGGCCGCCAAGGGCACCGGCAACCTCATGGAGGCCACCCTGGAGTGCGCTCGCGCCGGGGTCACGACCGGCGAGTGGGCCGGGGCCCTGCGCGAGGTGTTCGGCGAGTTCCGCGCCCCGACGGGTGTCTCGTCGGCGCCGGTGGCCATCCCCGCCGAGGAGGGCAGCGCCCTGTCCCAGGTGCGCCGCAAGGTGGACCTGACGGCTCAGGACCTGGGCGTCGGCAAGCTGCGCTTCCTGGTCGGCAAGCCGGGCCTGGACGGGCACTCCAACGGCGCCGAGCAGATAGCGGTGCGCGCGCGTGACGCCGGCTTCGAAGTGGTCTACCAGGGCATCCGGCTGACGCCCGAGCAGATCGTGGACGCGGCCCTCGCGGAGGACGTGCACGCCGTGGGTCTGTCGATCCTCTCCGGCTCGCACGCCCAGCTGGTCCCGGACGTGCTGGACCGGCTGCGCGAGGCCGGGGCGCCCGACATCCCGGTGATCGCCGGGGGGATCATCCCCAGCGGCGACGCCGAGCAGCTCAGGGCCGCCGGAGTGGCCGCGGTCTTCACCCCGAAGGACTTCGACATCACCGGGATCATCGGCCGTATCGTCGACGAGATCCGCAAAGCGAACAAGCTCGACCCCCTGGAGGTCCCCGCATGACCGCCCACCCGTCGCCCACCACCACCCTGCCTGACGGTCGCTCCGCGACCGGCCCCTCTGATTCGGTCAACCGTCTGCGTCCGCGGCGCTCCTGCCTCGCGGTCCCCGGAAGCAACCCCCGCTTCCTGGAGAAGGCGCAGGGCCTCCCGGCCGACCAGGTCTTCCTCGACCTGGAGGACGCCTGTGCGCCGCTCGCCAAGCCGGAGGCGCGGCACACCATCGTCAAGTTCCTCAACGAGGGCGACTGGACGGGCAAGACCAGGGTCGTGCGCGTCAACGACTGGACGACGGAGTGGACGTACCGTGACGTCGTGACGGTGGTCGAGGGGGCGGGCCCCAACCTCGACTGCATCATGCTGCCGAAGGTGCAGGACGCCCAGCAGGTCGTCGCGCTGGACCTGCTGCTGACGCAGATCGAGAAGACGATGGGCTTCGAGGTCGGGCGGATCGGCATCGAGGCGCAGATCGAGAACGCGCGGGGCCTGAACAACGTCAACGAGATCGCGCAGGCCTCGCCCCGGATCGAGACGATCATCTTCGGCCCGGCCGACTTCATGGCGTCCATCAACATGAAGTCGCTGGTCGTGGGCGAGCAGCCGCCCGGCTACCCGGCGGACGCCTACCACTACATCCTGATGAAGATCCTGATGGCCGCCCGCGCCAACGACCTCCAGGCGATCGACGGCCCCTACCTCCAGATCCGCAACGTCGACGGCTACCGCGAGGTCGCGCAGCGCGCCGCGGCGCTCGGCTTCGACGGCAAGTGGGTGCTGCACCCGGGCCAGGTCGAGGCGTCCAACGAGATCTTCTCGCCGTCCCAGGAGGACTACGACCACGCCGAGCTGATCCTGGACGCGTACGACTACTACACGTCCGAGGCGGGCGGCAAGAAGGGCTCGGCGATGCTCGGCGACGAGATGATCGACGAGGCCAGCCGCAAGATGGCCCTGGTGGTCTCCGGCAAGGGCCGCGCCGCCGGCATGCGGCGCACCGGCAAGTTCGAGATTCCGGAGGCGTGAGCGCGATGCAGTTCGGGCGCACCTTCGAGGAGTTCGAGGTCGGGGCGACGTACAAGCACTGGCCGGGCAAGACGGTCACCGAGTACGACGACCACCTGTTCTGTCTCCTCACCATGAACCACCACCCGCTCCACATGGACACCAACTACGCCGAGAAGACGACGGACTTCGGCCAGAACGTCGTGGTGGGGAACTACATCTACTCCCTCCTGCTGGGCATGTCCGTGCCGGACGTCTCCGGCAAGGCGATCGCCAACCTGGAGATCGAGTCGCTCAGGCACGTGGCGCCGACCTTCCACGGCGACACGATCTACGGCGAGACGACCGTGCTGGACAAGTGGCCGTCGAAGTCGAAGAACGACCGCGGCATCGTGCACGTGGAGACCAAGGGCTACAAGCAGGACGGCACGCTGGTCTGTGTGTTCCGCCGCAAGGTGATGGTCCCCACCGAGACGTACATCAAGGAGCGCGGCGGCGAGCAGCCGGGCCGGCCCGAACTCAAGGAAAAGGAACAGGGGAAGTAGCGATGGCGCGACTCGCCCAGACCGCCGGTCTGACCGACGTCCAGCAGGAGATCCTGTCCACGGTCCGGGACTTCGTGGACAAGGAGATCATCCCGGTCGCCACCGGGCTGGAGCACCGCGACGAGTACCCGCAGGCGATCGTCGACGGCCTCAAGGAGTTGGGCCTGTTCGGCCTGATGATCCCCGAGGAGTACGGGGGTCTGGGCGAGTCGCTCCTGACGTACGCCCTCTGCGTCGAGGAGATCGCCCGCGGCTGGATGTCGGTGTCCGGCATCATCAACACGCACTTCATCGTGGCGTACATGCTCAAGCAGCACGGCACGCAGGAGCAGAAGGACCACTACCTGCCCCGGATGGCGGCCGGTGACATCCGCGGCGCCTTCTCGATGTCCGAACCGGGTCTCGGCTCGGACGTGTCGGCCATCACCTCCAAGGCGGTCCGGGACGGCGACGAATTCGTCCTGAACGGTCAGAAGATGTGGCTGACCAACGGGGGTACGTCGTCCCTCGTCGCCGTTCTGGTGCGAAGTGACGAAGGTCACCCCGAGGGTTCCGCGCCGCACAAGTCGATGACGACCTTCCTGGTGGAGAAGGAACCCGGCTTCGGCGAGGTCCGCCCGGGCCTGACCATCCCCGGCAAGATCGACAAGATGGGCTACAAGGGTGTCGACACCACCGAGCTCATCATGGACGGCCTGCGGATTCCCGCGGATCGCGTGCTGGGCGGGGCCACCGGACGCGGTTTTTACCAGATGATGGACGGCGTGGAGGTCGGCCGCGTCAACGTGGCGGCACGTGGCTGCGGCGTCGCCCAGCGCGCGTTCGAACTCGGCGTCCAGTACGCCCAGCAGCGTCACACCTTCGGCAAGCCGATCGCGCAGCACCAGGCGATCCAGTTCAAACTCGCCGAGATGGCTACCAAGGTGGAGGCCGCGCATGCGATGATGGTGAACGCTGCGCGCAAAAAGGACTCCGGGCAACGAAACGACCTTGAGGCCGGTATGGCGAAGTACCTGGCCTCGGAGTACTGCAAAGAGGTCGTGGAAGATGCCTTCCGGATCCACGGTGGCTACGGCTTCTCCAAGGAGTACGAGATCGAGCGCCTCTACCGCGAGGCCCCGATGCTGCTCATCGGTGAAGGTACCGCCGAGATCCAGAAAATGATCATCGGGCGGCGGCTGCTCGAAGAGTATCGGTTCCAGGGCTGATTGTCCGGAAGCGGGGTGTTTTCTTCGAGAAGAAGATCACACCCCGTAGGCACTCCCCGGCCGCCGACTCGGCTTCCTGGCTTACCCAGTTGCGGCGCTTAGCCGCTACGATCGCGGGAAAGCCGCCGTCCCCCGTCAGAAGCGCGGCATCATCCGCTACGAAGGTCATCCATGCCCCACAGCCAAACCTCTGCACCTCGCGACAGCCTGGTCGGCGTACGCCTCGCGCGCGGAGCATCGCCGTGGCTTCTGCCGACCGTCGCCACCGCTGCCCTCAGCCTGGCCCGTGCGCGCCGCTCCGGCGCCGCGAAGGCCGTCGCCGTTCCCGCCACCGCGCTCGCGGCGGGGATGCTGTGGTTCTTCCGCGACCCCGAGCGTGAGATCACCCAGGGCCGGGTCATCTCGCCGGCCGACGGTGTGGTGCAGAGCATCATGCCGTGGAAGGACGGACGTACCCGCGTCGCGATCTTCATGAGCCCGCTGAACGTCCACGTCAACCGCGCTCCCCTGGCCGGCACCGTGACGTCGGTGGAGCACGTCCCGGGTGGCTTCGTTCCCGCTTTCAACAAGGAGAGCGAGAACAACGAGCGGGTGGTGTGGCACTTCGACACCGAGCTCGGCGACATCGAGATGATCCAGATCGCCGGCGCCGTGGCCCGGCGTATCGTGCCTTACGTGCCCGAGGGCACGAAGGTCGAGCAGGGCGACCGGATCGGACTGATCCGCTTCGGCTCGCGCGTGGACCTCTATCTGCCCGAGGGCGTGGAGGTAGCGGTCGAGGTCGGTCAGAAGACCGTGGCTGGGGTGACTCGAATTGACCGTGATTGACCCGGAGACCCAGGCGGGCTGGGTGCCCGAGGCCGAGGAGTCCGACGAGGAGGAGGAGATGCCGCTCTCTCTCCGCCTCTCGATAGCGGACACCCTCACCCTCGGCAATGCCACGTGCGGCTTCATGGCGGTGTACTTCACCACCACCGGCATCCTGATCCCGCACCTCACGGGCAGCCAGGAGACCGGCATGGCCCGCCACAGCGCCGCCACCGCGGTCATCCTGATGCTCTGCGCGGCGGTCTTCGACCTGTTCGACGGCCTGGTCGCGCGCAAACTCCGCTCCTCCCCCATGGGCGCCGAGCTGGACAACCTGTCCGACCTGATCAGCTTCGGCCTGGCCCCGGCGTACTTCGTCCTGGTCTACGGCATGGTCGCCGACGACGCGCACCAGCGGGTGGCGGCGGTCGGCGCGATCGTCGTACTGCTGGCCGTGGTGCTGAGGCTGGCGAGATTCTCCTGTGTGACGCCGACCAACGGCATGTTCCAGGGCATGCCCAGCCCCTTCGGGGCGCTGACGGTCGTCGCGATCGTGCTTCTGGAGCTGCCCTTCGCGGCGACGCTGCTGGCGATCCTGGGCACCGCGTGGCTGATGGTGAGCCGCGTCGAGTACCCGAAGCCGCGGGGCCGCCTGGCCGGCGCGATGCTCGCCTGGATCGTGCTCAGCATGGGGCTGCTGGTGGCCTGGGCCTTCGGTGCCCCCAGCGGCCAGCTGCTGCTCCAGACGGGCTGTGCGCTCCAGCTGGTCATGGGCGCGGTGATCCCGCTGTTCGCCACGGCCCGCCGGGTGAACAACTTCCGCGACAACCGGCGCGAGGCACGGGCGGCGCAGCTGCCGTAGGCGCTGACACCACCGGTCATCGTGAAGTGAAGGGCCCCGAACCTGTGAGGTTCGGGGCCCTTCACTGTTCGTGGGTGGGCTCGTGGGCGGGCGTGTCCTGGTGCGGGGCGCTGAGGCTGCCGAGGATGTCCAGCAGCTCCGCGCTGCGGCTGCCGGGCTCGGCGTGGAAGACGACCAGGATCAGCGCGTCGTCGCCGTCGAGGGAGAGCTTGTCCGAGTGCAGGTCCAGATCGCCGACCTGCGGATGGCGCAGCCGGCTGACGCGGCCGCGGTGGGGCCTGACGTCATGGCGGCCCCAGAGCCGCCGGAAGCGTTCACTGCGCACGGACAGCTCGCCCACCAGGTGCTGGAGCCGGGGATCGTCGACGTCCGGCCCGACGCGGGTGCGCAGGACGGCCACGCCCTCGTCGGTGAGCTCCTCCCAGTCCCGGCGCAGCGCCCGCTCGGCGGGGTCCAGGAAGACGGCGCGCAGGAGGTTGACGCCGGGCGCGTAGTTCGGGGAGAGGGCGGTGGCGAGCGGGTTGGCGGCGAGGACGTCGGTGAACCTGTTCTGGACGTAGGCCGGGTGCCGCGGCCAGCCGGCGATCAGCTGGAGGATGCTCGCCGGCACGGTCTCGGGCGGGCGGCTCGCGGGGCGGGACGGCTGGGCGAGGCCGATGAGGTGGGCGGTGGCGGCGGTGTCGAGCCGCAGGACCCGGGCGAGGGCCTGAAGCACCTGGACGGAGGGGTTGCGGTCACGGCCCTGTTCGAGGCGCAGGTAGTAGTCGGCGCTGATCCCCGCGAGCAGCGCGACCTCCTCGCGGCGCAGTCCCGGGACCCTGCGCAGCCCGCCGCCCGGCAGCCCCGCGTCCTCGGGGCGGACCAGCGCCCGGCGGGCGCGCAGGAAGTCGCCGAGTGCGTGGGTCCCGTCCATGCGTCCACCGTACGGGCCGGTGGCCGCGCGGTGCCTGGCCCTGTCACTCCCAGGAACGGCGTGGTACTGCCGCGGCGAGGCGATCCGGCCGCAGGCTCGTGGTGTACGGGCTCTCAGCCGTACAGCGCACAGGAACCGCTCCCGAGAGGTACGACATGTCTGCAACACCTGGCGGCACGGTCACGTCCGCCGACGGGCTGACGCTCACCCGCATCGGCTACGGCGCGATGCAGCTGGCCGGGCCGAACGTGTCCGGCCCGCCGAAGGACCGCGGGCAGGCCCTGGCCGTGCTGCGGGCGGCGGTCGAGGCAGGCGTCACGCACCTGGACACCGCCGACTTCTACGGCCCGGCCGTCGTCAACGAACTGATCAAGGAGGCCCTGCACCCCTACCCGGCCGGCCTGCACATCGTCACCAAGGTCGGCGCCCGGCGCGGCCCCGGCGCAAGCTGGATCATGTCCCGCGACCCCGACGACCTCAAAAAGCAGGTGCACGAGAACCTGGAGCACCTCGGCCTGGACGTGCTGGACGTCGTCAACCTGCGCCTCGGGTCGCACGACACCCCGAACGAGGAGCCGGTCGCGGAGCAGTTCGGGGCGCTGGCCGACCTCCGCCGCGAGGGCCTGATCCGGCACCTGGGCCTGAGCTGCGCGTCGGCGCGGCAGCTCACGGAGGCGCAGCGGATCGCCCCGGTGGCCACCGTGCAGAATCTCTACAACCTGGCCAACCGCCAGGACGACACCCTGCTGAAGCGGTGCGAGTCCGAGGGCATCGTCTTCGTCCCGTACTTCCCGCTGGGCGGCTTCGACCCGCTCCAGTCGCAGACGCTGGCCGGCGTGGCGGCGGCGCTGGGAACCTCCGCTCAGCAGGTCGCCCTGGCCTGGCTCCTCCACCGCTCCCCCGCGATCGCCGTGATCCCGGGGACGTCGTCGGTGGCCCACCTGCGGGAGAACCTGGCCGCGGCGGACCTAGCGCTGTCGCCGGAGACCATGGCCCAGCTGGACGGGATCGGGAGCGTGCCGGGCTCTTGAATCCGGCGGCCCTGGTCGCCCACCGTCGGGGTGGGCGAAACCGGGCGGCCAGGGACGGAGTGCCCAGGCTCGGGCGGGGTGCCCAGGCTCGGGTGGAGTGCCCAGGCTCGGGCGGGGTGCCCAGGCTCGGGCGGGGTGCCCAAGCTCGGGCGGGGTGCCCAAGCTCGGGCGGGGTGCCCAGGCTCGGGCGGGGTGCCCAGGCTCGGGGGGACCCGGGCTCGGGTGGGAGGTCCAGGCTCGGTTGGGCGGGGTGCCCGGGCCCGGGTCGGCGGAGTGCTCAGGCTCCGGTGGGCGGGATGCTCGCCGACCCGGTGGGCGGGATGCTCTCCGGCCCGGTGGGCGGGATGCTCTTCGGCCCGGTGGGCGGAGTGCTCAGACCAGGTGGTCCTGCGCGACGCGCTCCGCCGTCCGCTCCAGGATCGGGCCGGCGTCGGCGATGCACTTCGCCACGTCCGGTTCGATCTCGGTCAGCGGGTACGCCCGCCGGATCCCCGCCCGCTCCAGCGCCTGAGGCGTCAGCGCGAGCCGCCCGCACACCGCGACGACCTCCTTGCCCGCCGCCCGCGCCGCCGCGGCGACGCCCGCCGGGGCCTTGCCGTGCAGGGTCTGCTCGTCCAGCGACCCCTCACCGGTGATCACCAGGTGGGCACGCTCCAGGGCGGGCGCGAAGCCCAGCACGTCGAGCATGACCTCGATGCCGGGCCGGAAGCGCGCGCCGAGCAGCATGGCGCCGTACCCGATACCGCCCGCCGCACCGGCCCCGGGCGCCCCGGCGTACTCGCCCGCCTTGGGCCCCACTGCCTGCCCGAGCACCTTCGCGAAGTGCCCCAGCGCCGCGTCCAGTGTCACCACGTCGCCCGGGGACGCCCCCTTCTGCGGGCCGTACACCGCGGGCGCGCCCTTCGGCCCGGTCAGCGGGTTGTCGACATCGCTGGCCAGCACCAGTGCGACCGAGGAGAGCCGCGCGTCCAGGCCCGACAGGTCCGCGGACGCCAGCTCGGCCAGCCCTCCGCCGCCCGGAGCCACCGGCTCCCCGCCGGCCGTCAGGAAGCGCGCGCCGAGCGCGGACAGCATGCCCGCGCCACCGTCCGTCGTCGCACTGCCGCCGACCCCGAAGACGATCGTGCGTGCCCCGGCGTCGAGGGCTGCCCGCAGCAGCTCTCCCGAGCCGTACGTGGACGCCGTCAGGGGTGCGAAGACCCCGGCCGGAAGTCGCTGGAGTCCGCTCGCCTCGGCCATCTCCACGACGGCGGTGTCACCGCGCAGCGCGAACGCGGCCGTCACCTGGTCCCCGAGGGGCCCAGCGACCCGCACCTCACGCCGTTCGAAACCGGCCGCGACCGCCGCGTCCACGGTGCCGTCGCCGCCGTCGGCCACGGGCAGCGCCTCCACCGTGAGGTCCGGCACGACGCGGCGCAGGCCGGCCGTCACCCGCTCGGCGACCTGCACGGCCGTCAGCGACCCCTTGAACTTGTCCGCGGCGATGAGCACCCCACGGGCACCGTCCACAGCGTCAGCCACCTTGTCTTCCCCTCGCTCTCCGGGCCCCGCACACGTCAGGGCCAGTCGCGCCGCTGCGACCTTAACCGCAGGACACCCCCGCCGTCATGCCCGCCCCCGCTCCGCGGGATCCCCGGGCGGTCGGCCGGGGAGGGCCTGTGGCGGTGGCCGGAAGTGGGTAGACCGGAGCTATGACCCCTGAGGGCACCGAGCCAGACCTCGCCGACCGCGTCCTGGGGGGCTGGCTGGGCCGGATCGCCGGCAACATGCTGGGCAAACCGGTCGAGCAGGGCGACCTGTGGACGCGGCACCGTATCGACGACTACCTGCGGCAGGCCTCCGCCCTGCCGCTCACCGACTACTTCCCCGAGCCGCCCCCCGGCGGCACCGGGCCCGAACTGCGTCCGGAGTGGCGCCAGTGCGTCCGCGGCCGTATCCACGGCAGTTGCCGCGACGACGACGTCGACTACGCGATCCTCGGACTGCACCTGCTGGAGACCCACGGCTTCGGCTTCAGCACCGAGCAGGTCGGCGACCTGTGGCTGCTGCGCCTGCCGTATCTGCAGACCTTCACGGCCGAGCGGGCGGCCTACCGGAACCTGGCGAACGGTCTGAAGCCGCCGCTGACGGCGACGTACGAGAACCCGTACCAGGAGTGGATCGGCGCCCTGATCCGCGCCGACATCTACGGCTGGACCTGTCCCGGCGAGCCCCGCCGCGCGGCCAGCCTGGCCCGCCGGGACGCGGTGCTGTCGCACACCGGGAACGGCGTCTACGGCGCCATGTGGGCGGCGGCGCTGGTCTCGGCCGCGTTCACCGTGCCCACCGTGCGGCAGGCCCTGGACGAGGCGCTCGGCGTCGTCCCGGCGAGCAGCCGGCTGGCCCGTACGGTCCGGCGGGTGATGTCACTGCACGAGACCCGGATGACGTGGGAGGACACGCTCACCACGGTGGGCGAGGAGACCGCGGGGCCGGGCTGGATCCACACGGTCCCGAACGCCGCGGTGCTCACCGCCGGGCTGCTGTACGGCGACGGCGACTTCACCCGCACCATCGCCCTGACCGTGCGGGGCGGGCTGGACACCGACTCGAACGGCGCCACGGCGGGTTCGGTGGCCGGTGTGCTGACCGGCGCGGAGGCGATTCCGGACCAGTGGAAGGAACCGCTGGAGGACACGGTGCGCAGCGCGGTGTTCGGTTTCGACGGGGTCCGCATCAGCGAACTGGCGCAGCGGACGCTGCGGCTGGCGCAGGCGGAGGCGTAGACACGCGGGGCAGGGCGGGGCGGGGTCGGGCGCACGGCGGGGGTCGGGCGCAGGACGCGGGTCGGGCGCAGGGCGCGGGAGGCGCGTTCGGGGTCGTCGTGCGCCGGGGAAGGCGGCCCTGTGCGCTGGTTACCCTTGCCAGGGTGACCACTCCTGACTTCGCCACGTACATCGCGAGCCTGCCCCGTGTCCTCGCCGGTGCCGCCGCGCTCTTCCGTGACGCCGAGGGCCGTGTGCTGCTCGTCGAGCCCAATTACCGCGAGGGCTGGGCGCTGCCGGGCGGCACGATCGAGTCCGACGACGGCGAGACCCCCCGGCAGGGCGCGCGCCGTGAGACCGCGGAGGAGATCGGCCTGGACCGCGAGCTGGGGCGCCTGCTCGCCGTGGACTGGGTGCACGGCACCGCCCGGCCGCCGCTGGTGGCGTACCTCTACGACGGCGGCATCCTGAGCGAGGAGGACATCAAGGCGATCCGGTTGCAGGAGGAGGAGCTGCTGTCGTGGCGGTTCGTCGATCCCGACGAGCTCCCCGAGCGTCTGCCCGGCGCCACGGGCCGCCGTGTGCGGGCCGCCCTGGACGCCCTGGCCAACGGCACGGACACGGTCGAACTGGAAAACGGCCACCGGGCCGGCTGACCTGTCGCGGGCGCGGGGGCGCGGGGGCGCGTGTCGCTGCCGGGACGCACCGGACTGCGCGGGGTGCCGGGATGCGCGGCACGTCAGAAGCGCGGGGCGCCCGGATACCCGGCGCGCCAGGAGCGTCGGCTCCGCGGCGCGTCAGGACGCAAGGGCCGCCTGGATCACGCGGGTTCAGCCCTCCACGTCGCGTGGCTTGGCGTCCACCTCGTGCAGCGCCTCGTCCCGCTCGGCGACCCTGGCCTCCGTCCGGTGGCCGCGCTCGACGTAGTCACGCAGGACGAGTTCCACCGCGTCCTGCGGGCTGCCGACACCTGCGAGCACCATGGCTTCGACGACGAGTTCGGCGTCGAGCGAGACATTGACCTTGGCCATGCGCGGACCCTAGCAGCGGCGTCGCCCCGCCGACCCGAATACCGGTTCGCCGACCCGTTCGTCACCGCCCTACGCTCGACCCCATGAACAAGCCCCTCGTCGCGATCCTCAGCGGCGCCGGCATCTCCACCGACTCCGGCATCCCGGACTACCGCGGCCCGAACGGGCTGTGGCGGCGGGATCCCGCGGCCGAGAAGCTCGTGACGTACGAGTACTACATGGGCGATCCGGAGATCCGCCGGCGCTCCTGGCAGATGCGGCGCGAGAACCGGACGCTCCAGGCGGAGCCGAACGCCGCGCACCGGGCGGTGGCGGAGCTGGAGCGGTCCGGGGTGCCGGTGCGGGTGATCACGCAGAACGTGGACGGGCTGCACCAGCTCGCCGGGATGCCCGCCCGCAAGGTGCTCGAACTGCACGGCAGCGCACGCGCGGTGGTGTGCACCGGGTGTCATGCGCGCGGGTCCATGACGGACGCGCTCGCCCGTGTCGAAGCCGGTGAGGACGATCCGGCGTGCCTGGAGTGCGGAGGGATCCTGAAGTCGGCGACGGTCATGTTCGGCGAACGGCTCGACCCGGTCGTCCTCGGCCAGGCCGTCGCGATCACCAAGGCCTGCCAGGTGTTCCTCGCGGTCGGCAGCAGTCTCCAGGTGCAGCCCGCCGCCGGGCTCGCGGGCGTCGCCGCCGACCACGGGGCACGCCTGGTCGTCGTCAACGCCGAGCCGACGCCGTACGACGACCAGGCCGACGAGGTCGTACGGGAACCGATCGGCACCGCGCTGCCGAGGCTGTTGCGGGCCCTCGCCGGCTAGGACCCCGGGCGGGACCTAGAACAGGGCCGCGCCTCGTTCGAAGTCCAACAGGCGCTGCTTGCGTTCCAGGCCGCCGCCGTAGCCGGTGAGGCCGCCGCCGGCGCCGATCACCCGGTGGCAGGGGACGATGATGCCGATGGGGTTCTTGCCGTTGGCGAGGCCGACCGCGCGGGAGGCCTGGGGATTGCCCAGGACCTCGGCCAGTTCGCCGTACGAGCGGGTCTCGCCGTAGGGGATGCGGCGGAGCTGGTCCCAGACGGAACGCTGGAACGGCGTGCCGTTCAGGCGCAGTTCGACGCTGAAGTCCTTCAACTCGCCGCCGAAGTAGGCCGTCAGCTGGTCGACGGCCTCGCCGAAGGGTGTTTCGTCGCGCCCGCCGAAGGTCTCCTCCGCCGGGCGGTGCCGCTGGCCGGTCATGTAGAGGCCGCTCAGGACGCCGTCGTCGGCGACGAGGGTGAGCAGGCCGTAGGGGCTGTCGATGACGGTGTGCTGTCGCATCGGGGTCCTCGTACGGGTACTCGCACAGTGCTTACACGGGAAGGAAGTTGATCGGGTGACTGTCGGTCGCCCACAGGTACTGGACCGCGTACGCCCGCCAGGGGCGCCACGCGGCCGCGCGCGCCGTGAGCGCGGCCGGGGTGGAGGGCAGACCCAGCTCCCCCGCCGCACGGCGGATGCCGAGGTCGGTGGGGAGGAAGGCGTCGGGGTCGCCGAGGGCGCGCATCGCGATGACGTCGGCCGTCCAGGGGCCGAAGCCGGGCAGGGCCAGCAGCCAGGCGCGGACGTCCGGCCAGTCGCTCTCCACGCCCAGGTGGAGCGAGCCGTCGGCGAGTCGACCGACGAGCGTGGTGAAGGTCCGGCGGCGGGTGCGGGGCATGGCGAGCGACTCGGGGTCGAGCGACGCCAGGGCCTCGGGGGAGGGAAAGAGATGGGTGAGCCCGCCCTCGGGGTCCTCGACCGGCTCGCCGTGGGCGGTGACCAGCCGGGCCGCGTGGGTGCGGGCGGCGGCCGTGGAGACCTGCTGCCCCAGCACCGCCCGTACGGCGAACTCGGCCTCGTCGACCGTGCGCGGCACCCGCCGTCCGGGCGCCTTGTCCACCAGCGGCGCCAGCACCGGATCGGCGCGCAACTGGTCGTCGACCGCGACCGGGTCGGCGTCCAGGTCGAGCATCCGGCGGCAGCGGCTGATGGCGACGGGCAGGTCGCGCAGGTCGCTGAGGGTGAGGCGGCAGGCGATGTGGTCGGGGTGCGGGGTGAGCGCGACGACGCCGTGGCCGTAGGGGAGGCGGAGCGTGCGCCGGTAGGCACCGTCCCGCCACTCCTCCACGCCGGGTACGGCGGTGGCGGCGAGGTGGCCGAAGAGGTTGTCGGGGTTGAGCGGCGCGCGGAACGGGAGCCGGAGGGACAGGGCGCCCGACCTGCCCCCGGCGTGTCCCCTCGGTACCCGCGCGCGCAGGTCGCCGGGGGTGAGGGCGTAGACCTCGCGGACGGTGTCGTTGAAGGTGCGGATGGAGGCGAAGCCGGCCGCGAAGGCGATCTGCGCCATGGGCAGCGCGGTCGTCTCGATCAGCAGCCGGGCGGTCTGGGCGCGCTGGGCGCGGGCCAGGGCGAGGGGGCCCGCGCCGAGTTCGGCGAGCAGCTGGCGTTCGACCTGCCGGGCGCTGTAGCCGAGCCGGGCGGCGAGACCGGGGACGCCCTCGCGGTCCACGACGCCGTCGGCGATCAGCCGCATGGCGCGGGCGACCAGGTCGGCGCGCTGGTTCCACTCCGGGGAGCCGGGGCTGGTGTCCGGGCGGCAGCGCTTGCACGCCCGGAAACCGGCCTGCTGACAGGCCGCCGCGCTCGGGTGGAACACCATGTTCGCCGGTTTGGGCGGCACGACCGGGCAGCTGGGACGGCAGTAGATCCCGGTGGTCAGGACGGCGGTGAAGAACCAGCCGTCGAAGCGGGCGTCCTTGGACCGGACGGCCCGCAGACAGCGCTCGGTGTCGGTGTGCATCCCCTTCTGCATGCCTCCAGCATCGTCCACCGGAGGCGCGCGGGCTGGCGAGAATCCGACATCGACCTTCGCTGTCCTGGACGGGCCCGGATCACGCCCCGACTCGCACAGCGGGGCGGCCTCCCGAGGGGAGCCGCCCCGCCTGCCGTGCGGACGTCAGCGGGTGGCGGCCGGAGCTTCCTGCCAGGTGGCCAGCGCCCAGATGATGAACACGTCGATCGCCATCATGACGACCGACCAGACGGGCTGGTAGGGCAGGAAGATGAACTGCAGGATCAGGCTGATCGCGGCCAGCGCGATACCGGCGTACCGCGCCCAGGACTGGCCGACCAGCAGGCCCCAGCCGGTCACCGCCACCAGGACGCCGAGGACCAGGTGGATCCAGCCCCAGCCGGTGAGGTTCAGCTCGTAGACGTAGGTGCCGACGCGGGCGTAGACGTTGTCCTCGGCGATCGCCGCGATGCCCTGGAGCACCGCCAGCACACCGGCGCACAACATCAGCACACCGGCGAACGTGACGCCCCCGGTGACCCATCCTTCGCGGCGCTCCGTCGGCGCGGTGTGCGGGCTTCCCGTCGGGTGTGCAGCGTGCTGAGCCATGGCGGCCGTCCCTTCCGTCCCCGTGTAGGTGTCCCCATGTGGGTGACTTCCAGCGTCGGGGCGCCTCCGGGGTGCCGCCATTCCGATTACGCCGCTCGAGTGACACCCGGGAGAGGCGCGGACGGGTGGGAAATGGTCTTTCACCTGCGGGGACGGGCATTCGGCTCACATGTTGATCATGTGGCCGGCCAGCCCGTGCACCGCCTCCTTGACCGCCTCGCCCAGCGTCGGGTGCGCGTGTACGTTGCGCGCGACCTCGTGGACGGTCAGGTCCCACTGCTGGGCCAGGGTCAGCTCGGGCAGCAGCTCGGTGACGTCCGGGCCGATGAGGTGGCCGCCGACCAGCTCGCCGTACCTGGCGTCGCTGATCAGCTTCACGAAGCCGGTGGCGTCGCCGAGGCCGTGCGCCTTGCCGTTGGCGGTGAACGGGAACTTGACCACCTTGACGTCGTAGCCCAGCTCACGGGCCTGGGCCTCGGTGTAGCCGAAGCTGGCGACCTGCGGCTGGCAGTAGGTGGCGCGCGGGATCATCGCGTAGTCGAGTTCCATCGTCTCGGCGTCCGCGAGGGTCTCGGCGGCGACGATGCCCATGGCCTCGGCGGCGTGCGCGAGCATGAGCTTCGCGGTGACGTCGCCGATGGCGTAGATGTGCGGCACGGAGGTGCGGCAGCGGCCGTCGACGTCGATCGCGCCGCGCTCGGTGACGCGGACGCCGGTGTTCTCCAGGCCGTAGCCCGTGACGTTGGGCCCGAAGCCGATCGCCTGGAGCACCTTGTCGGCCTCCAGCACCTGCTGCGAGCCGTCCTTGGCGGTGACCGTGACGCGGACCTGCGGGCCGGACTCGTCGATGGCGTCGACGCGGGTCGAGGTCAGCACGTCGATGCCCAGCTTGCGGTACTGGCGGGCCAGTTCGGCCGAGACCTCCGCGTCCTCCAAGGGGACGACCCGGTCCAGGAACTCCACGACGGTGACCTTCACGCCGTAGTTGTGCAGCACGTAGGCGAACTCGATGCCGATCGCTCCGGCGCCCGCGATGACGACCGACCGGGGCAGGTCCTCGGCGAGGATCTGCTCCTCGTACGTCACGACGCGCGAGGTGCGGCGGGTGCCGGGGAGCAGCTTGGGGGTGGCGCCGGTGGCGATGACGCAGTTCTCGAAGCCGATCGTGCGGGTGGTGCCCTCGTAGTCGGTGACCTGGAGGGTGTGCGCGTCGAGGAACGTCCCGCGGCCGTCGAACTCCGTGATCTTGTTCTTCTTCATCAGGTAGTGGACGCCCTTGACCCGGCCGTCCGCGACCCGGCGGCTGCGGCGGAAGGCCTCGCCGTAGTCGAAGGAGACCTCGCCGTCGACCTTGATGCCGAAGGTCTTGGCCTCACGGGTGACGATGTGCGCGAGCTCGGCGTTGCGCAGGAGGGCCTTGGTGGGGATGCAGCCGACGTTCAGGCAGACGCCGCCCCAGTACCTCTCCTCCACGACGGCGACGCTCCTGCCCAGTTGGGCGGCCCGGACGGCGGCGACGTAACCGCCGGGGCCCGCTCCGAGAACGACGACGTCGAAGCGCTCGTCCTGCTCGTCCATGCGTCAGGTCCTTTTCGGTGTGATGCAGCACGGTCGGTCCGCGTTGGTAAGGGATTCTTTCGCCCCGCTCCGCCGATGGCCACAGTGATCGCCATGACGCCGGTCTCAGGACGGGCGCCCGTCTCGTTCCTGCCGCATCCGGCGCCGTACGACCACCCCGTCCACGGCGGCGACGAGGGCGAGCACGCCGCAGGCGACGGCCAGGCCGGTCAGCGCCGCGGGACCGGGGACTCCGGACGGCGAGGAGTTCGCGGCCCAGAGGGCGAACAGCACCGTCGCCGCGAGGACCACGGGCAGGAAGACGGCGTTGAGCAGCATGCGCAGGCGCAGCGGGCTCCGGGCGGTGCGGGGTTCGGTGCCGGTGCGGGGGCGGCGCGCGGGGTGCGCGCCCGACCGCTCCCGGGGCTCGGGCTCTTCAGGGGACATGGCGTGCCGGCCTTCCGTGGTGCGGGACCTCAGTGGTTCGGGGCCGCCCGGCTGATCTCGGCGAGCGCGGAGCGGGGGCCCTCGGTGGGGGCGAGGTCGCCGAGGCTGACCATGCCGACCGGACGGCCACCGTGGTCGACGACGGTCAGCCTGCGGACGGCGTACCGCCGCATCAGCGTGAGCGCGCGCTCGACCGTGTCCGAACAGCTCCCGGTCGTACGCCACGCCGATGCCCTGGTCGCGCATGACCTGCGCCGTATCCACCTGCTCATGGGCACCTCCTGGGCCCGCCGGGTCAGCTGCCGTGCAGCGCTTCCAGCACGTCCTCGTCCGTCAGCTGTTCGAAGTCGTCGTACCAGAGGCCGACCGCGTGGAACGGGCTCGGCCGCAGCAGGCACACCACGTCGTCGGCCTCGCCGCGCAGCAGGTCGCACGCCTCGTGCGAGCAGACCGGCGCGGCGACGACGATCCGCTCCGGCTCCCGGTGCCGGACCGCGCGCACGGCGGCCCGCGCGGTCGACCCGGTGGCCAGTCCGTCGTCGACGAGGATGGCGGTGCGTCCGTGCAGTTCGGCGGCGGGCCGGTCCTGGCGGTACCGCTCCTCGCGGCGGTGCAGCTCCGTCCGCTCCCGGGCCACGATCGGCGCCAGCTCGGCCTCGTTCAGGCCCATCTGCTCCAGGGCCCGGGTGTCGAAGAACGGCGGCTCGTCGCCCGCGAGGGCCCCGACCCCGAACTCCTCGTGGAACGGCGCCCCGATCTTGCGGACCACCAGCACGTCGAGCGGCGCGCCGAGCGCCAGCGCGACCTCCCGGGCCACCGTGACACCGCCCCGGGGCAGGGCGAGGACCACCGGATCCGGGAGTGTCCCCTTCTCCTGCAGGATGCGCAGATGCCCGGCCAGTTCCCGCCCGGCATGGGCACGGTCACGGAAACGCATGTGTTCCCCTTCCGCCACGGGGTCGTCGTCCTCTCGCCCTGTGGTCGTACGGGTTTCCACCGTGCGGCACCCGACACGCGAAGACCGTCCCGGGAGTGCCGGGCGCCGTGGTGCCGCTACTCGGTGGCGGTCGGCCTGCGGGCCTGCGCCGTCGCGTCCCGTACGTCGCGCAGCGGGCGCAGCCGGTAGGTGTAGGCGTAGTCGCGGTCGGCGAACAGTTTGTACTCGTCGTGGGTGTGGGCGCCCCAGCTGTCGTCGCCGCCCACGCCCATCTGCCGGTGGTTCACCCGCAGCACGACCGCGTCACGGGGAGTGAGCTGGTAGTCGTGGCGCACGCCGGACGACAGGTCCTCGGGCGTGAAGTGCGAGGCGTTGACCTCCACCAGCGGCTCCCCGCAGACCAGCAGTCCCGCTCCGTCCCGCCCGGTCAGCGCAGCCCAGCGCACGTCGGTCCGGTTGCCGTTCTCCTGCGGGCGCAGGTACGGCGTCCACTGGCCGGCGACGGTGCCGGCGTACACGCCGACGTCGGTGCCGTTGTTGCGGTCCCAGTGGTTCTCGTCGGGTCCGCGGCCGTAGTAGTGCAGCCGGTCGAGGCGCCGTGGCAGGAACAGCAGGGTGCCGACCTCCGGCAGGTACGGCAGGTTCGCCGCGCCCGGGTGCAGGGTGTGGTCGACCTTGATCTCACCGTTGCCGAACACCGTGTAGGTGGTGGTGTACGCCGACTCGGTCGACGTGGGCAGGGTGCCGCCGACCTCGACCTCGACGGCCCGGTCCCGCAGGGCGCGTACGCGCACGCCCGTCACTTCGCGCAGGGCGCCGGCGTCCCGCCAGGTCTGGTTGCGGGTGTGCTGGCCGTTGCCCCTGTCGTTGTCGGTGGGCGCCCGCCAGAAGTTCGGCGCGGGCCCCGAGGTGATCAAGCGGGTGCCCGCGGCCACGTAGGACGTGATGACGCCGCTGCCCTTGTCGACGGTGACGGAGAACCCCTTGCCCGTCACGGTGACGAAGTCCTCGCCGTCCTCGTACGTGAGCGCCGGAACGCTGTCCAGCGGGGCCGGGGTGACGGCCGGGACGCGCACGTCGAGCGGGAGTTGCCGCTTGGCCACCTCGAAGCCGGCCTCGGCCCACTTCGTGGGCTCCCTGGTGGTGAAGGACAGCTGGAGGAAGTACTCCGTGCCGGGCGCCGGATTGCCCGGCAGCCGCACGGGCAGGGCGACGTCCTTGCTGCTCAGCGGTGGGACGTCCAGCTGCTCGCGGCTCAGCCTGCCGCGCTGGACGGCCTGGCCGTCGGCGACGAGGGTCCAGTGGCCGTCGAACTCGCGCAAACCGGTGAATAGGTACTCGTTGGTGAGGGTGACCGCGCCGGGGCCGCCGGGGGCCGCGGAGACGTCGATCGCCTGGTAGATCTGCTTGACCTCGACGGCCTTGCCGGTACTGCCGCGGTCGGCCCTGACGATGCCGTCGCCGGAGAACGCCCCGTCGTTGGGGTGGTCCCCCCAGTCCCCGCCGTAGGCGAGGAACGTCCGCTGCGCGGGCCGCCGTTCGGTGAGGCGCACGGTGGCGGCGTCGAACCAGAAGCGCACGCCGTCGTCGCCCGGACCGCGGCCGCCGGAGGCCAGCTCGCCGGCGCTCAGGGCGCGGGCGTACACGCGGGCGCGGCGGACGGTGCCGCTGAAGTCACGGGTCGGGTTGTCGACGTCGGTCCCGAGCGCGAGAGGGGCGGTGTTGCTGCCGGGGCGCCGGTCGGTGGTCCGGGTGGCCCGCACGGCGCCGTCGACGTGGAGGGCGAGTGTGCCCGCGTCCGCGTCGAAGACTCCGGCGATGTGGTGCTCGCGGCCGGTCCAGTCGTCCGGCAGGGGCCAGCTCGCGGTGATCCACTGTCCGCCGGAGTGGAGGAAGAACTCCAGGTTCCGGTCGGTCTGTTTCAGGGCGTACTGGGTGTCGCCCTTGGCGAGGATGGGCTGGTGATAGCCCGTCACCCCGGGAGTGACCCAGGCCTCCAGCGTCAGCGAGCCGGTGAGGTCGAGGCGGTCGTCGCGGGCGAAGACGGTACCGCCGGTGAGGCCCTTGGCCCGGTGGAAGGTGCCGGCCGGGGCGAGGAGCTCGCCGCTCAGTGCGGCGGGCCCGGTCTCGGTCAACAGTGTGCGGACCGGGGTGGGCCAGGTCAGCGCCTGGTCGGCGAAGTCCCAGATCCAGCCGCCCTGGAGCACGTCGTGGCGGCGGACGACGTCCCAGTACTTCTTGAAGTTGCCGTTGGAGTTCCCCATCCCGTGCGAGTACTCGATCATCACGTACGGCCGGGTGTCGTTCGCGTCCTCGGCGCGGGCCTCGACGCGCTGGGGGCTCTCGTACATCCTGGAGCGGATGTCGCTGATGCCGGGGCGGTCGTCGCCCTCGTACTGGATGACGCGGGTGGGGTCGTAGGAACGGATCCAGTCGTGCATGGCGGTGAAGGTGCTGCCGCCGCCGGCCTCGTTGCCGAGCGACCAGATGACCACGCAGGCGTGGTTCTTGTCCCGGTGGACCATGTTCTGCGCGCGGGCGAGGCAGGCCTTCGTCCATTCGGGGTGGTCGCCCGGGTACTCGTCGCGTATGCCGTGGGTCTCCAGGTTGGTCTCGTCCACGAGGTACAGGCCGTACTCGTCGGCGAGCTCCAGCCACAGCGGGTTGTTGGGGTAGTGCGAGGTGCGGACCGTGTTGATGTTCAGCCGCTTGATGATCTGGATGTCCTCGACGAGGTCGGCGCGGGTGAGCGCCATGCCGCGGTCGGGATGCATCTCGTGCCGGTTGGTGCCGCGCAGGGACACCGGCTTGCCGTTGATGCGCATCAGGCCGCCCTTGAGCGCGAACTCGCGCAGGCCCACCCGGTGCGACACCGTCTCGACGACCTCGCCCGCCGGGTCGCGCAGTTGCAGGACGGCCGTGTAGAGGTACGGCTGCTCGGCCGACCACAGCCGCGGCGCGGGCACGGCGCGCGCGGCGCGCACGGTCGTCTCCTCGCCGGCCGGAACGTCGGCCTCCTGGCGCAGCGGCCGGGGCCAGACCGCGTGCCCGCGCGCGTCGTACAGCTGGGTCTCCACGGTGTGGCGCCCGCCGCCGTCGCCGTAGTCGCGTACGTGCGCGATGACCGCCAGTTCGGCGGTGGTGAAGTCGTCGCCGAGCGGGGTGTCGAGACGGAAGTCGCGCAGGTGCACGGCCGGGGTGGAGTACAGGTGGACCGAGCGGAAGATGCCGCTCAGCCGGATCATGTCCTGGTCCTCCAGCCAGTCTCCGTCGGAGTAGCGGTAGACCTCCACCGCGATCTGGTTGGTGCCGGGCCTCAGGTGCGCGGTGATGTCGTACTCGGCGGGCGTGTAGGAGTCCTCGTGGTAGCCCACCAGTTCCCCGTTGATCCACACGTAGTGGGCCGACTTGACGCCCTCGAAGTGCAGGAAGGTCCGCCGTCCCTCCCAGGAGCGGGGCACGGTGAAGGTGCGCCGGTACTGGCCGACGGGGTTGTGGCGGGTGGGGGCGGCCGGGGGCTGTGCCTCCTCGCCCCGGCCGTTGGGACCCCACCAGGGGTAGGTGATGTTGATGTAGATCGGGGCGTCGTAGCCGTGCAGTTGCCAGCAGGAGGGGACCGGGACGGTGTCCCAGGTGGAGTCGTCGACGTCGGTGCGGTGGAAGTCCGGGTCCCGGTCGTCGGGGCGGTCGGCGTAGGCGAACTTCCAGCTGCCGTCGAGGCTCAGCCGGTACGGCGAGCGGGTGCGGTCGGCGGCGAGGGCCTGCCGTGCGTCCGCGTACGGCGTGAGCGTGGTGTGCGGGGGCTCGGTGCCCAGCCGGAACAGGCCGATGTCGCCGTTCCACTCGGGCGGGGCGTCCTGCGTCGCGCCGCGCGAGGTGGCGTACGCGGCGGCGGGCGACGAGGACAGGGCGAGCGCGCCGAGCACGGCGGCGCCCGACTCCAGAAGCCGGCGGCGGCTGACGACGGGCCGGCCGAAGGGAGAGGGGTACGGGTGCGGCATGACCGTGTCCTTCCTCGGGACGAACAGTGCGCTGCACGAACTGAGGGCGGGTCACCTCACGGTGACGGGGCAGCCGTTGCCGTCGTGGTGGGACGCGGCTCGCGAGGACGGTGTGGGCTGCTGCGCCCGGCTCACCCTAGGACTTCGAACACGACCGAGCAATTGCCCCGTCGGACTTTGTTCGTTCCTGAGAGGGCCCGGCATGGCGGCCCACGTCAGCCCACCTGTCCCACGAACGCCTCGTACGCCCGCTCGTCGAAGAGCACGAACCTGACCTCCTCGACCGACGTCCCCGCGGCCCGGACGGTCTCGACCGCGATCCGCGCGGCGTCGTCCATCGGCCAGCCGAAGACGCCGGCGGAGACGGCCGGGAACGCGAGGGTGCGCGCGCCCAACTCGTCGGCGACGCGCAGGGATTCCCGGTAGCAGGAGGCCAGCAGCCCGGAGCGGTCCTCCTGCGCGGAGTGGACCGGGCCCACGGTGTGGATCACCCACCGGGCGTCCAGGTCGCCTGCCGTGGTGGCGACCGCCTGTCCCGTCGGCAGGCCCTTGCCGTAGCGGGAGGCGCGCAGCTTGCGGCAGTCCTCCAGGATCGCGGGGCCGCCGCGCCGGTGGATCGCGCCGTCCACACCGCCGCCGCCCAGCAGCGAGGAGTTGGCGGCGTTGACGATGGCGTCGGCGCTCTGCTCGGTGATGTCGCCCTGGACGAGCGTGATGTGAGGGGTCATGTCTGCCTCAGCCTCCTCCACACGGCCTTCGCCGCGTTGTGCCCCGACATGCCGTGCACGCCCGGCCCCGGCGGGGTGGCCGACGAGCAGAGGTACACGGCCGGGTGCGGGGTGCTGTACGGGAACAGGGACAGTTTGGGCCGCAGCACGGCCTGGAGTCCGCTGACCGCGCCCGAGGCGATGTCGCCGCCGACGTAGTTGGCGTTGCGGGCGGCGAGTTCGGGCGGTCCGGCGCTCGCGCGGGCCAGGACGCGGTCGCGGAAACCCGGGGCGTAGCGCTCCAGTTGGCGCTCGATGGCATCGGTGAGGTCTCCGGTCCAGCCACTGGGCACATGGCCGTACGCCCAGAAGACCTGCTTGCCCTCGGGGGCCCGGGTGGGGTCGGCGACGCTCGGCTGCACGGTGATAAGGAACGGCGCGTCGGGCGCCCGGCCGAGACGGGACGCCTCGCGCAGCGCCGTGGCGATCTCGGCGCTGTTTCCGCCGATCTGCACGGTCCCTGCCCTGCGGGGCTCCTCGGCGGTCCACGGGACCGGGCCGTCCAGCGCGTAGTCGATCTTGAAGACGCCCGGGCCGTACCGGTACCCCTCGTAGTAGCGGCCGAAACCCGCGATGCGGGCCAGGGCCGTGGGTGAGGTGTCGAAGACGTACGCGCGGGCGGGCGGCAGGTCGTCCAGGCGCTTGACCTCGTAGTCGGTGTGGATGGCGCCGCCGAGGTCCTTCAGGTAGGCGGCCAGCGCGTCCGAGATGGCCTGCGAGCCACCCCGGGCCACGGGCCAGCCCCGGGCGTGCGCGGCGAGGGCGAAGACCAGGCCGACCGCGCCGGTGGCGAAGCCGGTGAGGGGGGCCATCACATGGGCGACGAGTCCGGCGAAGAGGGTCTTGGCGGGTTCGTCGCGGAAACGGCGGGTCAGCCAGGTGGACGGGGGCAGGCCGACCAGGCCGAAGCGGGCGAGGGTCACCGGGTCACGGGGCAGCGCGGTCAGCGGCAGGGACATGAAGTCGCGGGCCAGTGTGTCCCAGTGGGGCAGGAAGGGCCTTACCAGCCTGCGGTACGCCCCCGCGTCCCGCGGCCCCATGGAGGCGGCCGTCTCACCGACCGACCGGGACAGGACCGCCGCGGTGCCGTCGGGAAAGGGGTGCGCCATGGGCAGCGGGGCGTGCAGCCACTCCAGGCCGTAGCGGTCCAGGGGGAGCGCACGGAACGCCGGCGAGTTGATCCCGAGGGGATGGGCGGCCGAGCACGGGTCGTGCCGGAAGCCTGGAAGCGTGAGCTCCTCGGTGCGGGCACCCCCGCCGATCGTGTCCCGCGCCTCGAACACCGCCACGGAGAAGCCGCGGCGGGCCAGCTCCACGGCGGCGGTCAGTCCGTTCGGCCCCGCACCCACCACGACCGCATCGAGCATCGACGGCACCTTCGGACTCCTTCGTCAGCCGATGGCCACTCAGGATCAGGATATGCCGGGGGACTGACACTCCTCCGCGACGGGGGCCCGCCGCGCTGCGGCGGGCGCTCAGACCGCCGAGGCCAGCAGTCCCACCACCCGGCGGGCCGTGGCCGCGTCGCGGGCCGCGGTGAAGGGCAGGGTGTTGCCGCCCGTGACGCGGAACGGCTCGCCGGTGCGGGTCAGGTGGGCGCCACCGGCCTCCTCGACCAGCAGCAGGCCCGCGGCGTGGTCCCACGCGGCCTCCCAAGAGAACGCCGTCGCGTCCGACTCGCCGCGTGCGACGGCGAGATACTCCAGGCCGGCCGAGCCGCACTCGCGCGGGGCGACGCCGTCCGTCCACAGGCCGAGCAGCGCGCGCTTCTCCTCGTCGCTCGTGTAGTCCGGGTGGGAGGTGGCGATCCGCAGGTCACGGCCCGGCGTGGGCGGGCCCGCGAACAGCCGCTCGCCGTCGAGGAAGGCACCCTGGCCGCGCACCGCCGTGGCCAGCTGGTCACGGGCGGCCGCGTACGTCCACGAGGCCAGCACGACGCCGTGGTGCGCGAGCGCGACCAGCGTGCAGAAGCCCTCGTCGCCGTGCACGAACTGCCGGGTGCCGTCCACCGGGTCGATGATCCAGACCGGGGCGTCGCCGCGGATCGCCTCGTACGACGCGGGGTTGGCGTGCACCGCCTCCTCGCCGACCACCACGGAGCCGGGCAGCAGCACGCCCAGCGCCTCGGTGAGGTGCCGCTCGGCCAGCCGGTCGGCGTCCGTCACCAGGTCGTGCGGGCCGCTCTTCTGGTCGATCTCGTGCGCGGCCAGCTGCCGGAAGCGCGGCATGATCTCGGTGGCCGCGGCCTTGCGCACCGCTTCCTCGACGTCGGCCGAGTGACGTGCGAGAAACTCGTCGATGGTTTCCATGTCTTCGAACATGCCTCCATGAGAGCACGTGGCACTGACAATCCCCGCCCCGCCGGTGCACTCCGGGTGGAATCGGGATGAATTCCCGACGCCCGCCCGCCGCCAAGGGCCGGTACCCGGTGCTCGGCGCCCGAGCCCCCGGTCAGCGCCCGACCGCGTACCCCTGCATCCCCCGCGGGTTCGCCGCGGCCGACAGCACGCCCGTCTCCGGGTCCCGCGCCACGGCGCACAGCCGCCCCTCCGACCAGTCGTCACCCACCGTGACGTCGTGCCCACGCCGCCGCAGCTCCTCGACCACCTCCGGGGCCGTCCGCCCCTCGACCGTCACGCTCCCGGGGCGCATCCCGCGCGGGTAGAACGAGCCGGGGAAGCTGTCGTGGTGCCAGTTCGGGGCGTCGATGGCACCCTGGAGGTCGAGTCCGCCGCGGACCGGTGAACGCAGGGCGACCGCCAGGAAGAAGTGCAGCTGCCACTGGTCCTGCTGGTCCCCGCCGGGCGTGCCGAACGCCATCACCGGCACCCCCTCACGCAGTGCGATCGACGGTGTGAGCGTGGTCCGCGGCCGGCGTCCCGGCGTCAGCGAGTTCGGCAGGCCCTCCTCCAGCCAGGTCATCTGCAGGCGCGTACCCAGCGGGAAGCCCAGCTCGGGCACGACGGGGTTGGACTGGAGCCAGCCGCCGCTGGGGGTGGCGGCGACCATGTTTCCCCACCGGTCGACGACGTCCAGGTGGCAGGTGTCGCCCCGGGTGCCGCCGTCGCGGGAGACGTCGGGTTCGCCGGGGACCGGCGAGAGCGTGCTCTTGGCGACGGTGGGCTCCCCCACCCCCATCGGGCTGAACCCGGGGTCCTCGGTGGCCACCACGCGCGCGTGGGCGCACAGCCGGGGCGTGCGCCCGCCCGGGCTGCCGGGCAGCAGTTCGTGCGACGCCCGGTCGCCGACGAGGCCGCGCCGCAGCGCGTTGTACGGCACCGACAGCAGGTCGTCGAGCGGCACCTCGCGCGCGTCGCCGTACCAGGCCTCGCGGTCGGCCATGGCGAGCTTGGAACCCTCGATCAGCAGGTGGACGTATTCCGCGGACCCGTAGGCGGGCAGCTCGGGCGGCAGCAGCGCGAGCTGCTGGAGCAGCACCGGACCCTGGCTCCAGGGGCCGGCCTTGCACAGGGTCCAGCCGTTCCAGTCGTACGTCGCGGGCGCCTCGTAGGTGGCGGACCAGCCGGCGAGGTCGGCTGCCGTGAGGGTGCCGGTGTGGCGCTCGCCGCTGGTGTCCAGTGTCGGGCGCCCGGCCTGCCGTACCAGTGCCTCCGCGATGAATCCGGTGCGCCACACCTCCCTGGCCGCCTCGATCTGCGCCTCCCTGTCCCCCGCCCCGGCGACCTCGGCGAGCAGGCGCTTCCAGGTGTCGGCGAGCGCGGGGTTGCACAGCAGCTCGCCGGGGCGCGGAGCCCTGCCGTCCGGCAGGTACACCTCCGCCGACGAGGGCCACTCCGTCTCGAACAGCTCACGCACGGTCTCCACGGTCTCGCCGACCCGTTCCACGGGCGCGTGCCCGTGCTCCGCGTACCCGACGGCGTACTTCAGCACGTCGGCGAGCGGTTTCGTGCCGTGGTCGCGCAGCAGCAGCATCCAGGCGTCGAACGCGCCCGGGACGGCGGCGGCCAGGGGCCCGGTGCCGGGAACGAGGTCGAGGCCGAGCCCCCGGTAACGGGCGACGCTCGCCTCGGCGGGCGCCACGCCCTGCCCGCACAGCACCCGCACCTCCCCGCCCGCGGGTGCGAGCAGGATGGGCACCTCGCCGGCGGGCCCGTTGAGATGCGGCTCGACGACGTGCAGCACGAACGCGCCCGCGACGGCCGCGTCATAGGCGTTGCCGCCGTCCTCCAGCACCGCCATCGCGCACTGCGAGGCGAGCCAGTGGGTGGACGACACCATGCCGAAGGTGCCCTGGAGAGTGGGGCGGGTGGTGAACATGTGGCCTTTCACCTTGCTGGTCTGCGTGCATCGGCCGGACGGGTCGGCCCTCACGGTCGGCTCTGGGGAGCGTCCGGGGAGTGCGAGCCCGCGCCCGCCTCCCCCGCACTCTCCCCGCAGGCTATCGATCGCCCCGCGCCCCTCCTCCCCCGCCTCCCGCGCCGACCGGGCGTGGTCCGTCTCGCGAGGCGCGGCGCGCGGTCACCGCGTAACGTCGGAACATGAGCGCTGCCCAGCGGCGCGCCGTCAGCCGACCGGATCGTCGTTCCCCGTGACGGTCGGGAGCGCAGTGCGGCCGAGACGAACCCATGGTGCCGGACCCGCCTGCGAGCGCAGACCATGAACACCGACACCCCTGGCGCCTCGTCGCAAGGAACCGGACAAAGCGTCCGCTCGGACGCGTCGCGGACCCCCTTGCGGGACTTTCTGCGTACCGAGACGGGCAGTGCACTCGTCCTGGGGGCCGCCGCGCTCGCCGCCCTGGTGTGGGCCAACCTCGCCCCGGGCGTCTACGAGGACACCTGGACGACGGTGCTGTCGGTCCGTGCGGGCTCCGGCGGTGTCGGTCTGGAGCTGCGTGAGTGGGTCAACAGCGGCCTGATGGCGCTCTTCTTCTTCGTCATCGGACTGGAGGCACGCCGCGAGTTCGACAGGGGCGAGCTGCGTGACCGTCGCCGTGTCGCGCTTCCGCTCGTCGCCGGGATCACGGGGATGGTCGTCCCCGTCTCGATCTACCTGGCGTTCGCTGCCGGGCATGGCGTCGGCCAGGGGTGGGGCGCGGCGATGTCGACCGACACCGCGTTCGCCCTGGGCACCCTCGCGATCCTGGGGAGGCGGCTGCCCCAGGCCCTGCGCGCCTCTCTGCTGACGGCCTCCGTCGTCGACGACTTCGTCGCTCTGGGGGTCATCGCCGTCGTCCACAGCGGCAGCCTGTCCTGGCCGGCGCTGCTGGCCGCCGTCGCACTCTTCCTGGTGGCGCTGCTCCTGGGCAGGTTGGGAGTACGCCACGTGGCCGTCCACGCCGTCCTCGCCCTCGGTGTGTGGGGGGCTCTGCTGCGATCGGGCGTCGACCCGGTCGTCACCGGGCTCGCCTTCGGTCTGATCACCTACGCCTACCCGGCCTCTCGTACGGACCTGGAACGCGCCAGCGGGCTGTTCCGGCTCTTCCGGGAGCAGCCCACCCCGGAACTCGAGCGCTCCCTCCGCCAGGGGCTGCAGGCCGCGATCTCGCCCAACGACCGCCTCCAGCAGCTTTACCACCCTTTCACCAGCTACTTGATCGTCCCCCTCTTCGCTCTTGCCAACGCCGGTGTCCACATGACCTGGAACGGTCTCGCCCAGAGTCTCACCTCGCCGATCACCCTCGGCATCCTCGTCGCCTTCCTGCTGGGCAAGCCCCTGGGCATCACCCTCGCGGTGCTGCTGACCACCTGGCTGAGCCGCGGACGCCTGCGCCCGCAGGTCGGCTGGGGTGCCGTCCTCGCCGGCGGCAGCGCGGCAGGCGTCGGCTTCACGGTCTCCCTGCTGATCGCCACCCTCGCCCTCGACGGCGACGATCTCATGCAGGCCAAGGTGGGCATCCTCGCCTCCGTGCCCCTGTCCTTCGCGCTCACCTGGGCGATCACCTCCCTGGTGCACGCGCTGCCCAAGCCCATCCGTGCCCGGGCCCTGCTCGGTACGGCGGAGGGCATCATCGATCTCGCCGTGCCGGTGGACCGGAACCGGGACCACGTCCGTGGCCCGCGCACCGCCTCCGTCACCGTGGTCGAATACGGTGACTTCGAATGCCCCTACTGCGGCAAGGCGGAGCCGGTGGTCCGTCAGCTTCTCGCCGGCGTCGGGGACGTGAGCTACGTCTGGCGGCACCTTCCGCTCAACGACGTGCACCCCCACGCCCAGCTCGCGGCCGAGGCGTCGGAAGCGGCGGCCGGGCAGGACGCCTTCTGGCAGATGCACGACGTCCTGCTCGCCCACCAGGGCGAGCTGCGCCCGGAGGAGCTGCTGCGCCACGCCGGGCAACTGGGGCTCGACACGGAGCGGTTCGAACGGGACCTGCGCTCGCCTGCGGCAGCCGCCCAGGTGGCCGAGGACGTCGAGTCGGCCGACCTCAGTGGTGTGGCGGGCACCCCGACGTTCTTCGTCAACGGCCGGTTGCACCGCGGACCTTACGACCTCGCCGGGCTGACCGAAGCGGTCCGCGGCGCCCGAGAGCGCGCCGCCGTCGTATCGCCCTGACCTCGCGCGCACCACGAGGGCCGGGCCGGATCCCCCTGGGTCACCGGCCCCCGCAGGGTGCTCGTAGGCGACCTGGGTGGATCCGGGCCCGGCGCTCGAAGGCCGCCCCGGCGATGGTCACCCCGTCCGAGGTGGTGACCAGCCGACCGTGGTGACCTCCCCGGCGGGCGGAGGCTCCGGCAGCCCCTCACACCGCGTCGTGGGGACATAACAGGACACACAACGCGTCGATCGTCAGGCTCAGTTACCGCTCAGGCACGGAGCGAGTTGGCACTTCCGCCTCACAGTGAGTCGTGTGACACTGGCGTCCCGTCCGCAGTGCGGACCCCCTCCGCACCATCCCCCACGAGAAGTGCGCCGTGCGTTCTCTTCCTCTGCCGCTCGCTCTCACCGCGCGTCTGACGCCGGTCGTCGTGCTCGCCTGCGCGGGCTGGGCGCTCAGCTCCGGTCCGGAGTCCGGTGCCCCCGCCGCCCAGGGCAAGGAGACGAGCCGGACCGGGACCCAGTCCGCCTCGGCGCCGTCCTCGACGACCGCGCCGAAGACGTACCCCGCCGCCCCGGCGCCGTGCACGGCCCTGGGCCAGAAGACGATCACCTCTCTCGTGCCCGGTGCCAAGACGGCCGGCAAGGAGATCTCCTCGACGGACAGATCGGTGCGCCGCACCTGCTCCTGGAACGCCCTCAAGGGCTTCGACTACCGCTGGCTCGACGTCTCCTTCGAAGTCAGCGAGTCGGACGACAAGGCGGAGCAGCAGTACGAGTCGCGCGTGAAGGAGAAGAGCGGCGGCGGCGTGGTCCCCGGCACGGGCGACGCGGCCTACTCGGTCGTCAACCTCACCACCGAGGACGACCAGAAGACGCGCGAGGCCATGGTGGTCGTGCGCGCGTCCAACGCGCTGGTGGTCGTCACCTACAACGGCTCGGACTTCGAGTCGAAGGAGGCGCCCAGCTCGGACGAGATGAACAAGGGCGCGATCAAGGCGGCCAAGGAGGCGGTGGCGGCGCTGGAGGGCGGCCGGTAGCACCGGTCGCCCTCCCGTCGCGACGCCTCTGATCACTCCGCCGCGCGCGCCCGCTCCCGCGGCAGCATCAGCGCCACGTACAGCAGCAGCGAGGCCGCGAGGCCCACCGCCCAGCCGTAGTCCGCGAGGGGTTTCAGGAACGGGATCAGCCCGTCCGCCGGGAAGGGACCGGATTTCACCCCGTCCGCGTTCACGGTGGAGTACGAACCGCCGACGGCCAGTACGCCGCCGACCGCGAACGCCGCCAGGGCCCGCCAGTTCCAGCCGGAGGTGTACCAGTACCGCCCGCCCGGTGTGTACAGGTCCGCCAGGTGCAGGACCGTACGCCGGACGATCCAGTAGTCGGCGATCAGGATGCCCGCGACCGTGCCGAGCAGACCGCCGACCACGCCGAGCCAGGTGAAGATGTAGAACTCGGGGGTCGAGATCAGCTTCCACGGGAAGATCAGGATCCCGACGACGCCTGTGATCAGCGCGCCGGTACGGAAGTTGATGAGCTTCGGCGCCAGGTTGGCCAGGTCGTAGGCCGGGGAGACGACGTTCGCCGCGATGTTCACGGAGATGGTGGCGACCAGCACGGTGATCAGCGCGAAGAGCAGTCCGAAGACGTTGTCCGCCTTCGCGGCGAGGGTGACCGGGTCCCAGATCGCCTCGCCGTAGACCGCCTGGGAGCCGGAGGTGACCAGCACGGCGAGGATCGCGAACAGGGTCATGGTGGTGGGCAGGCCCAGCGTCTGGCCGCGGGTCTGGGCGCGCTGGCTGGCGCCGAAGCGGGTGAAGTCGGGGATGTTGAGCGACAGGGTCGCCCAGAAGCCGATCATGCCCATGAGGGACGGGAAGAAGACCGGCCAGAAGTCCGCGCCCCAGCCGAGCGTCGAGGGCTGCGACAGCAACTCGCCGAAGCCGTCCGCCTTCACCGCGATCCAGACCAGCAGCACGAAGGCACCGACGATCACGAAGGGCGCGGCCCAGTTCTCGAAGTGCCGCAGGAAGTCCATGCCGCGATAGATGATCGCGATCTGCATGGCCCAGAACAGCAGGAAACACAGCCACAGCGGCCAGGGGTTGCCGGCGATCTGCCCGGCCTTCTCCCACTCCCCGCCGGTGAGCTTGGAGCCGAGCGCGAAGATGCCACTGCCGCCGATCCAGGTCTGGATCCCGAACCAGCCACAGGCCACCGCCGCCCGGATCAGCGCCGGGACGTTCGCGCCGCGCAGCCCGAACGAGGCGCGGGCGAGCACCGGGAAGGGGATGCCGTACTTGGGGCCGGCGTGACCGGTGGCCAGCATCGGCAGCAGCACGATGACGTTGGCCAGGGCGATCGTGAAGACCGCCTGCTTCCAGTCCATGCCGAGCGCGACCAGGCCGGAGGCCAGGGTCCAGCTGGGGATGCAGTGCGCCATGGAGATCCACAGCGCCGCGAAGTTGTACGTCGTCCACTTGCGCTCGGCGACCGGGACGGGACGCAGATCCTCGTTGGCGAAGGGACTGTCGGTGGGGAAGGCCTCGGGGGCCAGTTCTATCCGGCCGTCGGAGTCGGCACGCTGAGCGGTGGGTGACCCCGTGGGGACTGTATCGGTCATGGCAGGCCAATCGACAAGGTGGGACGGGAGAGGCCGTGCGGGGGCCTTGGGCCCCCTCCCCAGGACGGCGGGGAGGGAGGCAAGGTGTGGGGGGTCGGGGTGGTCGGCCGGTGGGCGGTCAGGAGCGGACCGCGGGGATGACCTGCGCGCCGTACGCGTCGATCACCGCTTCCTGCGCGTCGTGCATGTCGTACACCGCGAACTGGTCGACACCCAGTTCACGCAGCGCGTCGAGTTTCTCGATGTGCCGCTCGACCGGCCCGACGAGGCAGAACCGGTCGACGATCTCGTCGGGCACGAACCGGGTGTCGGGGTTCCCGCTGCGCCCGTGGTGGGAGTAGTCGTAGCCCTCGCGGGCCTTGATGTAGTCGGTGAGTTCGTCGGGGACGGCGGCGGAGTGCTCGCCGTACTTGGCGACCAGGTCGGCGACGTGGTTGCCGACCATCCCACCGAACCAGCGGCACTGGTCGCGCGCGTGCGCGAGCGCCTCGGGCGAGTCGTCCTCCGTGACGTAGGCGGGTGCGGCCACGCAGATGGTCACCTCGTCGGGATCACGCCCGGCGGCGACGGCCGCGTCCTTGACCGCCTTGACCATGTATTCGGTGAGATACAGGTCGGCGAGCTGGAGGATGAAGCCGTCGGCCTCCTCGCCGGTCATCTTCAGTGCCTTGGGCCCGTACGCGGCCATCCAGACAGGGAGCCGGGCGCCCGGCTTGATCCACGGGAACCGGATCACCGTGCCGCCCAGGTCGGCCGGCCGGCCGCTGCCCAGCTCCCGGATGACCTTCATCGCCTCGCTGATCCGGGCGAGCGTGTTGGGCTTGCGGCCGGCCACCCGCATCGCCGAGTCGCCGCGCCCGATGCCGCACACCGTGCGGTTGCCGAACATGTCGTTGAGGGTGGCGAAGGTGGAGGCGGTGACCTCCCAGGTGCGGGTGCCCGGGTTGGTGACCATCGGGCCGACCGTGAGTTTCGTGGTGTTGGCCAGGATCTGGCTGTAGATCACGAACGGTTCCTGCCAGAGCACGGCCGAGTCGAAGGTCCAGCCGTGGGTGAACCCGTTGCGCTCGGCGCGCTTCATCAGGGAGACCACCCGCGAGGCCGGCGGGTCTGTCTGCAGCACGAGTCCGAATTCCATGGGCTCCGCTCCTAGTTGAGGTACTGACAGGTGGAGCGGGGGGTGAAGACGCCGTGCCCGGCGTGCCCGGTGTACTCCCGCTCGGTGATGACGGGGACGCCGCGGGAGAGCACGGTCTCGACGCGGCCGGTGACGCGCTTGCCCTCGTACGCCGAGTAGTCGACGTTCATGTGGTGCGTCTCGGCGGACATCACCTGCTCGGCGTGCGGGTCGTAGATCACGACATCGGCGTCGGCGCCCGGCGCGATGGTCCCCTTCTTCGGGTACATGCCGAACATCCGGGCCGGGGCCGCGCAGGCGATCTCGATCCAGCGGCGGCGCGAGATGTGCCCGTCGACGACGGCCTGGTGGAGCAGGTCCATCCGGTTCTCCACGCCCGGAAGCCCGTTGGGGATCTTGGAGAAGTCTCCGCGGCCGAGCTCCTTCTGCCCGACGAAGCAGAAGGGGCAGTGATCGGTGGAGACGACCTGGAGGTCGTCGGTGCGCAGCCCCTTCCACAGTTCCGCCTGGTGTTCACGGGGCCGCAGCGGCGTCGAGCAGACGTACTTCGCGCCCTCGAAGTCGGGCTCGGCGAGGTTGTCGGTCGACAGGAAGAGATACTGCGGGCAGGTCTCGCCGAACACGGGGAGGCCCTGGTCACGCGCCTTGGCCAGCTCGGCGACCGCCTCCGTGGCCGAGACGTGCACGACGTACAGGGGCGCTCCGGCGACCTGGGCGAGCCGGATGGCGCGGTGGGTGGCCTCGGCCTCCAGCAGCGCCTTGCGCACCTCGCCGTGGTAGCGGGGATCGGTCTCCCCGCGGGCGAGCGCCTGTTCGACCAGGACGTCGATGGCGATGCCGTTCTCCGCGTGCATCATGATCAGCCCGCCGCTGTCGGCGGAGCGCTGCATGGCGCGCAGGATCTGGCCGTCGTCGCTGTAGAAGACGCCGGGATAGGCCATGAACTGCTTGAAGGACGTCACCCCTTCCTCCACCAGCAGGTCCATCTCCTTGAGCGTCTCGTCGTGCACATCGGAGACGATCATGTGGAAGCCGTAGTCGACGGCGCAGTTCCCCTCGGCCTTGGCGTGCCAGGCGTCCAGGCCCTCGCGCAGGCTGTGGCCGACGCTCTGCACGGCGAAGTCGACGATCGTCGTGGTGCCGCCCCAGGCGGCGGCCCGGGTGCCGGTCTCGAAGGTGTCGGAGGCGAAGGTGCCGCCGAACGGCAGCTCCATGTGGGTGTGGGCGTCGACGCCACCCGGGATGACGTACTTCCCGGTGGCGTCGATCACCCGCTCGGCGGTCCAGGCCTCGGCGGCCGGGGTGCCCGAGGCCGCGAGGGCGGCGATCCGGCCGTCCTCGATCAGGACGTCTGCGTGCAGTTCGTCGGAGGCGGTGATGACGAGGCCGCCCTTGATGACGGTGCGGGTGCTCATGGATCCCTCTTCTGCCGTGTCGATGCCGTTGGGAAGGTGACGGTGGTGGGGGGTTGCCCGCGCAGTTCCCCGCGCCCCGTGGGGACGTCCACGCCGCCCGGCATGCCTAGGGCGCCGTCAGGGGTCCGTACGTGTTCGGCTCGCGGTCGCGGTAGAACTGCCAGCGGTCCCGGACCTCGCGGAGCTTGGCCATGTCCAGGTCCCGGACGACGAGTTCGCTCTCCTTGTCGCTCGCCACCTCGCCCACGAACTGGGCCTCCGGGTCCACGAAGTACGAGGTGCCGTAGAAGTCGTTGTCGCCGTACTCCTCGACGCCGACCCGGTTGATGGCGCCGACGAAGTACTCGTTGGCGACGGCCGCGGCCGGCTGCTCCAGCTGCCACAGGTAGCCGGAGAGTCCGCGCGAGGTCGCCGACGGGTTGAAGACGATCTCGGCGCCCGCGAGGCCGAGCGCCCGCCAGCCCTCCGGGAAGTGCCGGTCGTAGCAGATGTAGACGCCGACCTTGCCGACCGCCGTGTCGAAGACCGGCCAGCCGCTGTTGCCGGGCCGGAAGTAGAACTTCTCCCAGAATCCCCGCACCTGCGGGATGTGCGTCTTGCGGTACTTGCCGAGGTAGGAGCCGTCGGCGTCGATCACGGCGGCGGTGTTGTAGAGGACGCCGGGCTGCTCCTCCTCGTACATCGGCAGGACGAGGACGATGCCCAGCTCGCGGGCGAGCGTCCGGAACCGCTGGACGATCGGGCCGTCCGGGATCCGCTCGGCGTACTCGTAGAAGGCCGGGTCCTGCACCTGGCAGAAGTACGGTCCGTAGAACAGCTCTTGGAAACAGAGGATCTGGGCGCCCTGCGCGGCGGCGTCGCGCACCGCCTGCTCGTGCACCTGGATCATCGACTCCTTGTCGCCGGTCCAGGACGTCTGGAAGACGGCGGCGCGGATCACTCGGCTCATGGGGACCTCCGGTCGCTCCGGTAGCTCGGTGTGCGGTGAGCCTAGGAAGTCCGGATGTCGTCTTTGAGTGGCACCGTGTCACGTCTGCGAGGGCGCGGCGTGCCACCGTGTCACGCTTGTGCAGGCCCATGTTTCACCGCCGTATTCGCAGGTCGTCGCATGTTTCACCCTTGTTGCGCGTCGTGTGCGAGGAGCGCGATGTGCACCGACGCGGCCTGCTCGAAGTCGTCGAGGTCGACGCCGAGGCGGACCTGTATCGCGTCGAGGCGGCGGTAGAGGGCGGGCCGGGAGACATGGTGGAGCTGGGCGGTGCGGGACTTGTTGCGGCCGGTGGCGAGGTAGGTGCGCAGCACGGCGAGCAGGGCCCCCGCCTCCCCGTCCCGCCCGCACAGCAGCCCGTCCAGCTCCCGCTCGGCGAAGGACTGCACCTGCGGGTCGTCCCGCAGCAGCCGGATCAGGCCCCGCAGATGGACGTCCTTCAGCCGGACGACGGCCGGCAGGTCGAGGACGGCCGAGGAGTCGGCGACGGCGTCGGCCACGTGCTGTGCCTCGCGCAGGCCCGCGGGGACGTCGTCCCAGGCGACGCGCGGGTCCGCGGCGGCCACGACGGTCTGCGACGTGGCGCGCAGCCGGGCCGCGAAGTGGGCGGTGAGCGCCTCGGCGTCCTGGTCCCGGGCGAGGCTGAGCAGCACGGCGGTGGCTCCGTCGGCGAGTTCGGCGGCGATGCCGGGCAGCCCCAGCAGACGCATCACGCGGTCGAGCCGGCCCGGTTCCCGGTCACGCACGACCAGCGGGACGAAGGTGCGCCGGTTGACCGGCAGCCCGGCCGCCCGTGCCCTGGGCAGCAGCTGACGCGCCGGTACGACGCCACTGATCAGGTCCGTCAGCAAGCTCTGCGCCGACTGTTCCTCCCAGCTGCCAGAGGAGTTGTCGAGCATGCGGTGCAGCACGATGGCCTCGGCGGCCCGGTCGGCGAGCAGCCGCCCGGTGGCGGTGTCGCCCCGGTAGCCGCACAGCACGATCCGCCCCCACCGCTCGCCGCGGCCGCCCAGCTCGGCGCGGATCCAGCCGTCGCCCTCGCTGCCTCCGGCCTGGCGGGCGATGCGCTCCCAGTCGCGCAGCACGTCGTCGACGGCCGGCCGCTCCCCCGCCGTGGCGAGGACGCGGTGGGCGAGGTTGGTCAGGACGACGGGGCAGGCGCTGTGCCGTGCCACCTCGTCGAGCAGTCTTTGCAGCGGGGCGCCGGAGGTGATCAGCGCGGTGAGCTCGGTGCGTACCGCCTCGGAGAGGCTGACCGCGGCGAACCTCCGCCGTACCAGCCGGGACTGGACCTCCTCCGTGAGCTGGGCGAAGGGGAAGGGGCGGTGCAGGACGACCAGGGGCAGCCCGCAGCGCTCGGCGACCCGTCGCATCGCGTCCGGCGCGGCGGGGAAGGCGCGGCCGAGGCCGAGCACGACGGCCGCCGCCTCCGCCTTGTGCAGCGAGCGCACGTACTCGGCCTGCTTGTCCGGGTCACCGGCGAGCAGGACGCCGGTGGTGAGGACCATCTCGCCGCCGCTGAGCATCACGCCGACGTCGGCGGCCTCGGCGACGTGCACCCAGCGCACCGGCCGGTCCAGCCGGCCCGCGCCGGCCACCACTTCGGGCTCTCCGGCGAGGACCCGTTCCAGCATGAGGATCTGGCGGACCGACAGGGCCGGTCGCAGGGGCTCCCAGGACTCCGGGGTGGTGGTCATGGCGGCGTTCCCTTGCTTCGCTCGGTGCTAGCCGATGCTCCTCAGAGCGTGTTCGAGGACGGCGGCGCCCTCCTCGGCCTCCGCGACGGTCAGGGACAACGGCGGGGCGACGCGCAGGGCGCTGGTGTTGTGCCCGCCGCCCTTGCCGATGAGCAGTCCGCCCCTGCGGGCGGCCTCCAGCACGGCGGACGCCGCCTGCGGATCGGCCTCGTCGGTACCCGGCCGGGTCACCTCGATGCCGATCATCAGCCCGCGTCCGCGCACCTCCCGCACGGCCGGCACCTGCGCGGCGACGGCCCGCAACCGCTCGATCAGCAGCCCGCCGACCCGCCGGGCGTTGCCCTGCAGGTCGTGCTCCAGCAGATAGGTGAGGTTGGCGAGGCCGGCGGCCATGGTGATCTGGGTGCCGCCGAAGGTGGAGATGCTGTTGGCGTCGAGGCAGTTCATGATCTCGGCGCGGGCGACGACCCCGCCGATGGACATGCCGTTGCCGATGCCCTTGGCGAAGGTGAGCATGTCGGGCGGACCGCTGCGCGCGTGCGCCTGCCAGCCCCAGAAGTGCTCGCCGGTGCGGCCCCAGCCGGTCTGCACCTCGTCGGCGATCCAGAGGATCCCGTGCTCCTGGAGCACCTCGCGGAAGGCGGCGTACAGCCCGTCCGGCGGGGCGGTGAAGCCGCCGACGCCCTGGATGGGCTCGGCGATCAGCGCGGCGGGCGGGCGGGTGTGGCCGAGCAGGTCGGTCAGGTCCTCGACGCAGGCCGCGATGAACTCGTCGTCGCCGAGATCGGCGTACGGGCCGCGGGTGCGGACGCCGCCGTGCACGTACAGCGTCTGGAGCGGCGACAGCGAGGTGGGTGACCAGCCGCGGTTGCCGGTGATGCCGACGGCGCTGAAGGAACGGCCGTGGTAGCTGTTGCGCATCGCCAGGATCGTGTTGCTGCGGCGATACGTCGTGGCCAGCATCAGGGCCGTGTCGTTGGCCTCCGTGCCGGAGGTCGTGAAGAACACCCGCGCGTCCGGGATTCCGCTCAACTGGACGATGCGCTCGGCGAGTTCGACCATCGGCCGGTTGAGGTACAGGGTGGAGGAGTGGATGATCCGTCCGGCCTGCTCGCTCACCGCCTTGGTCACCTCGGGCAGGGCGTGCGCGGTCATCGTGGTCAGGATGCCGCCGAAGAAGTCGAGATAGCGGTTCCCGGCGGCGTCCCAGACGTGCCGGCCCTCGCCGTGGGTGATCTCGATCGGCTCGTCGTAGTAGAGCGAGAGCCAGTCGGGAAGCACGGCCCGGTGGCGTCCCAGCAGGTCCTTGGTCACGGTTGCACCAGCCCTTCGTAGGCGTCGGGGCGGCGGTCGCGGTAGAAGGCCCACTGCTGCCGCACCTCTTCGATGACGTCGAAGTCGAGGTCGCGCACGACGAGTTCCTCGGTCCTGTCGCTGGCGACCTCACCCACGAACTGCCCACGCGGGTCGACGAAGTAGCTCGTTCCGTAGAAGTCGTTGTCGCCGTACTCCTCGACGCCGATGCGGTTGATGGCGGCGACGAAGTACTCGTTGGCGACGGCCGCGGCGGGCTGCTCCAGCCGCCACAGGTAGGAGGACAGGCCGCGGTGGGTGGCGGACGGGTTGTACACCAACTGGGCCCCGTTCAGGCCGAGTTGGCGCCAGCCCTCCGGGAAGTGGCGGTCGTAGCAGATGTAGACGCCCACCTTCCCGACGGCGGTCTCGAAGACGGGCCAGCCGAGGTTGCCGGGCTTGAAGTAGTACTTCTCCCAGAAGCCCTTCACCTGCGGGATGTGGTGCTTGCGGTACTTGCCGAGGTAGGTGCCGTCGGCGTCGATCACGGCCGCGGTGTTGTAGTAGAAGCCGGACTGCTCGACCTCGAACACCGGGACGACGATCACCATGCCGGTCTCGCGCGCCAGGTCCCGCATACGGCGCACGGTCGGCCCGTCGGGCACCGGCTCGGCCCACCGGTAGTGCTCCGCCTCCTGGACCTGGCAGAAGTAGGGGGCGTTGAAGACTTCCTGGAACCCGATGACCTTGGCGCCCTGCCGGGCCGCCGCACGGGCGTGCTCCTCGTGTTTCGCCACCATGGACTCGGTGTCGCCGGTCCAGGTTGCCTGGACCAGAGCGGCACGGACGACGTTCGCCATGAGCTGCTCCTTCGACGGGCGTCAGCGCCTCTACGCCCGTAGAGCACGGCGTAGAGGCACGAACGTATGCCTAGGGGAAGGCCTTGCCAAGACCATCGTCGCCAACCCGCGGAGCCGGCGCCGTTTCGCACTCCTGTGGGTGATCGGCACGAGGGCGCCTAGGCGGTGAGCCCGGCGACCCGCAGGGCGTGGACCAGGTCCCAGTGCCGCTCGGCGGAAACGCCCCGCGCGGCCTCCAGCAGGAGCGGCACAAGCGTCTGCGGTTCGGGTCCGGCGCTGCGCGCGGCCTCCTCAGGGGTGCGGACGCGGACGTAGGCGTCGAGCAGTGCGCGCACCTCGCGGTGGCGGCCCTCGTGGGCCAGCCCGAGCACGGCCAGACCGATCTCGCCGGCCGGCCGTCCCACGCCCTGCCGCAGGATCCGCTCCCCGTCGGCGTCCCGGCCCGCCGCGGCCAGCGCGTCCGCCGCGGCGACGAGCTGCCCTGCGGGCAGCGAGGCGGCCTCCCACATCAGCGTCGCCCAGTCGGCGCCGAGCCCGGCGCGCTCCATTTCGGCGGCGAGCAGCGGGAAGCGGGCGGCGGACCAGTACGCGGCCTCGACCAGCAGGACGTGCGCCTCCCCCGTGCGCCCCTCACCGCGCAGCCGCACCAGCGTCTCGACCATCGCGGCGGCTTCCCGCCGCGCCGCCCCGTCCACGACCTCGACCTGCGGCCGCACCGCCGGCCCCGGCTCCTCACCCGCCCCCGCGAAACGCGCTCCGCGCGGGGTACGACCGGCGGCGGGGGTCGGATCGGCCGTCACGGGTACGGCCCCCGGCGGTACGACGGCGGGCTCGACCGCCTCCTCCTCCACCCCGGCGAACCGGGCACCCCCTCGACGACGCCTGCGCTGCTTGGGGGCGGGGGCGGGCGTGGGGGTGAGGGTGGGCGTGGGCGTGGGGGTCGGCTCGTCGCTCTGCGCCCGGTGGTCCAACTCCGCCATCCTCCGGCGGAGTTCGACGCAGCGCGCGGTTGCGCGGGTGTGGTCGTCCTGGGCCCACGCCAGGTCCAGGTGGATGGCGTCGGCGGCCTCCCGGCTCGCGGCCGTGGGCAGTAAGCGCCGCAGCTCCGTGAGCCGTTCGGTGGCGTACCGCTGTTCGCGGAGCATGACATCGAGCCGGTCCCCGAGGGCGTCCCGGCCGCCGGGGCGGGTGTCGTAGGCGAGGAGCGCGGCGGCGTGCAGGGGGCGGGCCCGGCCCTTCTCGGTGGCGGCGGCCTCGGGGCCGTATTCCGCGGCGAGATCCTGCAGGAGCGCCTCGACCACGTCCCACGGCGGCACCTCGCGCCCGTCGAGGCAGGCCCGCATGCCCTCCGGGTCGCGCTGCCAGAACACCGCGCACCACCCGGTGCCGTGATCCAGGCCTGCATGCAGGCTCGTCAGATAGTTCGCGAACTCCTGCACCCGGACCGGGAGTTGTCCCACCGCCATCGCGCGACCCCCGTAAGGAGCGAAGCATTCCGGGCCGTAGACAACACCAGTCGTGTTACGGGACCGCTACAGGGAGTTTTCCGGCGGAACGCGGAGGCCTCCGATCGGCGACTTCGCGCCGGTGACGTCAGACCGGCACGGGCGCGCACGCTCCGGCCAGTTCGTCCATGGACAGGCCGAGCGCGCGGGCGAGCGCGGCCACCGTGAAGAAGGCCGGCGTCGGGGCGCGGCCGGTCTCGATCTTGCGGAGGGTCTCCGCGGAGATGCCGGCGTCGGCCGCGACCTCGGCCATGCTGCGGCCGCTGCGCGCCTCGCGCAGCAACTGCCCGAGCCGCTCGCCGCGTTCACGCTCTTCGGGGGTGAGGGGGGTGCGCACCATGGCACCATTCTAATACCGGTATAGTAATTGGCATGGTGGAGCTCAAGACAGACACATCGATCGACGCAATGTACGAGGCGGGCCAGGTCGTCGGCCGGGCCCTCACGGCCGCACGGGAGGCCGCCACCGTGGGCGTCTCCCTGCTGGAGCTGGACGAGGTGGCCCACGCGGTGCTGCGCGAGGCCGGCGCGAAGTCGCCCTTCCTGGGGTACCGCCCGTCGTTCGCGCCCACCCCCTTCCCGGCCGTCCTGTGCACCTCGGTGAACGACGCGATCGTGCACGGCATCCCGACCACCTACCGGCTGCGCGACGGCGACCTGGTCTCCCTCGACTGCGGCGCCGAGCTGGGCGGCTGGGTGGGCGACTCGGCGCTGAGCTTCGTCGTCGGCCGCCCCCGTCCGGCCGACCTGGGCCTGGTCGAGACCGCCGACCGCGCCCTCGCGGCCGGCATCGAGGCGGCGGTCGTGGGCAACCGCATCGGCGACATCGCCCACGCCATCGGCACGGTCTGCCGCGCGGCCGGATACGGCATCCCGGACGGCTTCGGCGGCCACGGCATCGGCCGCCGCATGCACGAGGACCCCTCGGTCCCGAACGAGGGCCGCCCGGGACGGGGCCTTCGCCTGCGCAAGGGCATGGTCCTCGCCATCGAGCCCATGCTCACCGCGGGCGGCGGGGACGACTACCACGCGGCCCCCGACGGCTGGACCCTGCGCACGAACGACGGCTCCCGGGCGGCCCACGCGGAGCACACGGTGGCCATCACGGACGAGGGCCCGCGCATCCTCACGGCCAGGCAGGCCCCCTGAGGGACGCGCGGAACCGGGGAAGCGACCTTCCGCCTCTCCCAGGCAGCCCCCGGACGCAGGACGCCCACATGCCGCCCACCCCCGATCGTGCCAAGGTGTTAGAGGCACAGGTGTCCAAGAGCGTGCCCCACGTTTAGCCGCGCGGCGCTGGCGCACTCGTGCAGACCGGTACGCCGACCAGCGAAACGGAACTGTGATGACCAGCGGCTTCCCCGGCCCGGAGGGCATGAACTCGGACCCGTTCGGAGAATTCCTGGCCCGCTTCTTCGGCGGACCTCGTCCGGGTCCCCGCCAGATCGACATCGGCCGGCTGCTCAGTCAGCCGGCCCGGGAGATGGTGCGCGGCGCGGCCCAGTACGCCGCCGAGCACGGCAGCCGGGATCTCGACACCCAGCACCTGCTGCGCGCCGCCCTCTCCACCGAGCCGACCCGCAGCCTGCTCAGCCGTGCCGGCGCGGACCCCGACAGCCTGGCGTCAGAGATCGACGAGCGCTCGGGGCCGGTCCAGCACCAGCAGAACGAGGCGCCGCCCCCCACCTCGCTCTCGCTCACCCCGGCCGTCAAGCGCGCCCTGCTGGACGCGCACGACCTGGCGCGCGCCAGCGGCACCGGCTACATCAGCCCCGAGCACGTGCTCAGCGCCCTCGCCGCCAACCCGGACTCCGCCGCGGGGCACATCCTCAACGCGGCCCGGTTCGCGCCCGGCGGCATGCCGTCCGAGTCCCCGGACGCCACGCAGGCCCGCACCGAACAGGCCCGCCCCACGGCCACGCCGACCGTCGACAAGTACGGCCGCGATCTCACCGAGCTGGCCCGGCAGGGCCGTATCGACCCGGTGATCGGGCGGGACGAGGAGATCGAGCAGACCATCGAGGTGCTCTCCCGGCGCGGCAAGAACAACCCCGTGCTCATCGGTGACGCGGGCGTCGGCAAGACGGCCATCGTCGAGGGGCTGGCGCAGCGGATCATCGACGGCGACGTGCCCGACGTGCTGATCGGGCGGCGGGTGGTCGCCCTCGACCTGCCCGGCGTGGTCGCGGGGACGCGCTACCGGGGCGATTTCGAGGAGCGGCTCAACAACATCGTGGGCGAGATCCGCGCCAACTCCGACCGCCTGATCATCTTCATCGACGAGCTGCACACCGTCGTGGGCGCGGGCGGCGGCGGTGAGGGCGGCTCGATGGACGCCGGCAACATCCTCAAGCCCGCCCTGGCCCGCGGCGAGCTGCACGTCGTCGGCGCCACCACGCTGGAGGAGTACCGCCGGATCGAGAAGGACGCGGCGCTGGCCCGCCGCTTCCAGCCGATCCTGGTGCCCGAGCCGACGCCCGCGGACGCCATCGAGATCCTGCGTGGTCTGCGCGACCGCTACGAGGCCCACCACCAGGTCCGCTACACGGACGAGGCGCTGGTCGCCGCCGTCGAGCTGTCCGACCGCTATCTCACCGACAGGCGGCTGCCCGACAAGGCCATCGACCTGATCGACCAGGCCGGCGCGCGGGTGCGGCTGCGCGCCCGCACCAAGGGCACGGACGTCCGGGCCATGGAGCAGGAGGCCGAACAGCTGGCCCGGGACAAGGACCAGGCGGTCGCCGCCGAGCAGTACGAGCAGGCCACCCAGTTGCGGGACCGGATCATGGAGCTGAAGCAGCGGATCTCGCAGGCCTCCGGCGACGACCAGGCCGACGAGGGGCAGAACCTGGAGGTGACCACCGAGGCCATCGCCGAGGTGGTGTCACGGCAGACCGGCATCCCGGTGAGCAGGCTGACCGAGGAGGAGAAGGAACGGCTGCTCGGCCTGGAGGAACACCTGCACGAGCGGGTCGTCGGCCAGGACGAGGCGGTCCGGGTCGTCTCCGAGGCGGTCATGCGCTCCCGCGCCGGGCTCGCCAGCCCCGACCGGCCGATCGGCAGCTTCCTGTTCCTCGGCCCGACCGGCGTCGGCAAGACGGAGCTGGCCCGCGCCCTCGCCGAGGCGCTGTTCGGCAGCGAGGAGCGGATGGTCCGCCTCGACATGAGCGAGTACCAGGAACGGCACACCGTCAGCCGGCTGGTGGGCGCGCCGCCCGGATACGTCGGCCACGAGGAGGCCGGGCAGCTCACCGAGGTCGTGCGCCGGCACCCGTACTCACTGCTGCTGCTCGACGAGGTGGAGAAGGCGCACCCGGACGTCTTCAACATCCTTCTCCAGGTCCTCGACGACGGCCGCCTCACCGACTCCCAGGGTCGCACGGTCGACTTCACCAACACGGTGATCGTGATGACGAGCAACCTCGGTTCCGAGGTGATCACCCGGCGCGGGGCGGGCATCGGGTTCGGCGCGGGCGGCACCGACGCGGACGAGGCGGCGCGCCGCGAGCAGATCCTGCGGCCGCTGCGCGAGCACTTCCGGCCCGAGTTCCTGAACCGGATCGACGAGATCGTCTTCTTCCGCCAGCTCACGGCGGATCAGCTGCACCGCATCACCAACCTGCTACTGGAACGCACCCGCCGCCTGATGCACGCCCAGGGCATCGCGGTCGAGTTCTCCGACTCCGCCGTCGACCTGCTGGCCCGGCAGGGCTACGAGCCGGAGTACGGCGCCCGCCCGCTGCGCCGCACCATCCAGCGCGAGGTCGACAACCAGCTCTCCCGCCTCCTCCTCGACGGCCGGGTCAAGGACGGCGACCGGGTGCGGGTCGAGGAGGAGGACGGCAGGCTCACGTTCCGTACCGACGGCGCGGCGGCCTAGGGCGTCACCGCGCCGGCCACATCACCATCGCGGATCCGCCCCCGCGCCGGGTCGTCTCGGCGGCGGCCAGCCACTTGCCGTCCGGCAGCCGCTGCACGCCGGTGGTTGCGCCGATCTCGGGGTTGGGGCGGAAGGAGTGGCCGATGCCCTCCAGCCGCTTGCGCAGTGCGCTGTCGTACAGCCCGGGCTCCAGCTCGGTCTGTGCGGCGTTGCGCTGGCTGGCCCGGGGCGCGGCGATCGCGTCGACCAGGGGCAGCCCCCGGTCCAGGAAGCCGGTCAGGGTCTGCAGCACGGTGGTGATGATGGTGGCGCCGCCGGGGGAGCCGAGGGCCACCACCGGCCTGCCGTGTCCGTCGAGCACGATCGTCGGCGACATCGACGAGCGCGGGCGCTTGCCCGGGCCCGGCAGGTTCGGGTCGGGCACGGCCGGGTTCGCCGGGGTGAAGGAGAAATCGGTCAGCTCGTTGTTGAGGAGGAAGCCGCGGCCCGGGACGGTGATGCCGCTGCCGCCGGTCTGCTCGATGGTGAGCGTGTAGGAGACCACGTTGCCCCACCGGTCGGCCGTGGTGAGGTGGGTGGTGCTGTCGCCCTCGTACGTCGTGGGGGCCGGCGTGCCGCCCGTGGCGCACGCCGCCGGGTTGCGCGGGTCACCCGGCGCGACCGGGCTGGTCAGCACCGCGTCGTCCTTGATCAGGCAGGCGCGCGAGTCGGCGTACCGCTGGGAGAGCAGTTCCTTCGTCGGTACGTCCTCGAAGGCGGGGTCGCCGACCCAGCGCCCCCGGTCGGCGAACGCGATGCGGCTCGCCTCGATGAAGCGGTGCAGGTACCGCTCCTCGCTCGTCCGCTTCTTCGAGAGGTCGCTCCGCTCCAGCATGTTGAGGGCCTCGCCGACCGTGGTGCCGCCCGAGGAGGAGGGCGCCATCGAGTAGACCCCGAGGCCGCGGTACGAGGTCCGGGAGGGTGCCTGCTTCTTGGTGCGGTAGGCGGCCAGGTCCCGCAGCGACAGGTCGCCGGGGCGGGCGCGGTAGCCGGCGGCGGCGTCCACAGGGGGCTCGTTGACGGTGTCGACGATGTCCTTGGCCAGCTCGCCCCGGTACAGCGCGTCGACGCCCTTGCGGCCCAGTTCCTCGTAGGTGGCGGCCAGATCACCGTTGGTGAGGGTGGAGCCGACGACGGGCAGCTCGCCACCGGGCAGGAAGAGCTTCGCGGTGTCCGGGAAGTTGCGGAACCGGGCCTCGTTGGCCGCGGTCTGCGCGCGGAAGGTGGCGTCGACGGTGAAACCTTCGCGGGCCAGCCGTTCGGCGGGCTTCAGGAGGGTGCGCAGCGGTTTGCTGCCCCAGCTGCTGAGCGCCGTCTGCCAGGTCGCGGGGGTGCCGGGGGTGCCGACGCTCAGTCCGCTGCTGACGGCCTCGGCGAAGGGAACCGGCTTGCCGTTCTCCACGAAGAGGTTCTCGTCGGCGCTCAGCGGCGCCGTCTCCCGGCCGTCGATCGTGTGCACGGTACGGGACCTGGCGTCGTAGAGGACGAAGTAGCCGCCGCCTCCGACACCGGCGGAGTACGGCTCGGTGACGCCCAGCGCGGCGGCGGTGGCCACGGCCGCGTCGACGGCGTTGCCGCCCTTCCTGAGCACCTCGATACCGGCGGCGGAGGCGTCCGTGTCGACGCTCGACACCGCGCCGCCGTACCCCACGGCGACCGGGACCTTCTCCACCGGCGCCGTCCGGGGGGCCGGGGGCGCCGCGGCCCCCACCGACACCACGGCGGCCGACACCGTCAGAACCGTCAGTTTCCGCACGACAGGGCGACGCATCCGCACCTCCAGTCAGGGACCGTTCGCGCAGCCTAATCCATGGGCATGCCCGCGTCAGGAGCGCGCACGCGTACCCCTCACTCACCACTCGAACATGGTTTCCCTGCGCCCGCTACCATGCGCGCCCATGACTGCCGACGTGCGCAACATCGTCCTCGGCGTGATCGCCGCCGGCCTCAGCGCCGCGATCGGCTGGCTGGCCCGCACCTATCTGTGGAAGCGGCGCCTCCGCCGCAAACAGGCCTTCTTCGGACTGCCCGACAACTCCGAGTCGCTGCTGGTCGTGAACCGCGGTGCGGGCGGCCCCGAGCTGTCGGTGATGCGCTTCGACGTGTTCGCGCTCCTCGAACTCGCGGCCCTGATCAAGGACTGCAACGCCTACGCCCAGATCGTCCCGCACGACGCGGCACGTCAGGGGTTCGGCGAGCGCACCGAGTTCTGCGTCGGCGGCCCGGCGTCCAACCGCCGCATGACGGCGCACCTGGCCTCCCTGCTGCCCGGTGTGCGGGTGAACGTCGACGCCGAGCCGGGCCCGGACCGCGGCGCCTTCCAGATCGGCTCGGAGCGGTACCGCGTGGAGCCCGGCAGGGAGGAGTACGTGCTCCTCGCCCGGCTGACCGTGGACCAGGGCCCGGGCACCCGCCCCGTCTTCCTCTTCTGCGGCCAGACCGCCATCACCAACCAGGCCGCGACCCGCTACCTCGCCCGCAACCACGAGCGGCTGACCCGCAAGCACGGCAACAGCACCTTCGTACTGCTGCTGAAGGTGGTGAACTCGCAGGCCTACGGCCCGGACGTGGTCGAGCTGGTCGCGGACGTGACCCGGGCGGCCCAGGCGCCGGCCCCCACGGTCACCGCTCCCCGCGCCTCTCACCGGGCGTCCTAGGGTTCTGCGCTTTTCAATGATTGTTACTTTCACGTAACTTACCGACGGGTTACCTGCGGTAAGGCCCCGAGGTTACCGTCGGGTCACTTTGCACTTACACGAGTGAGGAGTGACCCGTGGGACTCCCTCGCAAGGCCCTGCGTACGACTGCCGTGGGCGCCGTCTCCGCGACCCTGGTCGCCGGTAGCGCCCTCGGGCTCGCCCCCGTCGCCCAGGCGGCCCGGAACACCATCAGGTTCGTCGACATCACCGGCGACGGCGGCACGATCCTCAAAGCGAACGTCGTCACGCCCGCGGGCGCCGACGCCGGCCGCCGCCACCCGCTGCTCGTGCTCCCCACCAGCTGGGCCACACCGCAGATCGAGTACCTCGCACAGGCCCAGAAGCTCGCCGACTCGGGCTACGTCGTGGTCACTTACAACACACGCGGCTTCTGGCAGTCCGGCGGCCACATCGAGGTCGCCGGGCCACCCGACGTGGCCGACGCGTCCAAGGTCATCGACTGGGCGCTCGCCAACACCCCGTCCGACGCGGGGCGCGTCGGCATGGCGGGCGTCTCGTACGGCGCCGGCATCAGCCTGCTCGCCGGCGCGCACGACAAGCGCGTCCGGGCCGTCGCCGCGCTCAGCGGCTGGGCCGACCTGATCGACTCGATCTACTCCGGCCGCACCCAGCACAGCCAGGCCGCCACCCTGCTCCGGGGCGCGGGACAGCTCACCGGACGGCCCAGCGCCGAACTCCAGCAGGTGTTCGACGACTTCCTCGCCTCCAACCTGGAGAAGGAGCCGGAGCTGATCGCCTGGGGGAAGAAACGTTCCCCCGCGGCCTGTCTCGACCGGATCAACGACAACGGCGCCGCGATCATGCTGGCCAACGCCTGGGGCGACACGATCTTCCCGCCCAACCAGTACGCCGACTTCTACGAGAAGCTCACGGTCCCGAAGAGACTCGCACTGCGCCCCGGCGACCACGCGACCGCGGAGGCGACCGGCCTGCTCGGCCTTCCCAACGACGTGTGGACCGACACCGAGCGCTGGTTCGACCACCACCTCAGGGGCGAGGACAACGGCATCGACCGCGAGCAGCCGGTCCGCCTCAAGTCCCGCACGGGCGGCGGCTACGAGGGCTACCCGGACTGGAAGTCCGTCGCCGCGACCAGCCGGAAGATCGACCTGGCCGGCTCGACCACGATCCGCACGAACGTCAACTCGGGGGCGGACGGCGGCATCGTCCTGCTGTCCAGCATCCTCGACCAGATCGCCCAGTTGCCCCCGAAGGCCTCGATCCCCCTGCTGCCGCGCCGCTGGGCCGCCGTATGGCAGTCGGAGCGGTACGCCACGGCACAGCACGTGCGCGGCACGGCGAAGCTGCACACGACCCTCACCCCGACCGCGGAGAGCGGAACCCTCGTGGCGTACCTCTACGAGGTGGGTCCGCTCGGCATCGGAAAGCTGGTCAGCAACGCGCCCTACACCTTTCACGGCCGCACACCCGGACAGCCGTTCGGCGTGGACCTGGAACTGTTCTCCACGGCCTACGACGTGCCGAAGGGGCATCGGCTCGCCCTGGTCGTCGACACGGTCGACCCGCTCTACATCGAGCACAACCCGTCCGGCGCGCGGCTGACCTTCTCCTCGCCGGCGAACGACCCGTCGTACGTGTCGATTCCGCTGCGCGAGCAGTGATCTCCGGCCGCTGCCGGACGGGCCTGGCTCGGGGTACCGCTGCCCCTGCGGCCGAACGGCCGTGGGGGGAGCACCCATCACGGGGCTGAACGGCACATCCTAGTCGAGGCCGGGACGCGACAGGTCTTTCGGCCGTTGTCCGTACGGCCCGGGGCGCGAGGGCGTACGGCGTGCGCCGCCTCGCACCGGCGCCGGGCGCGAACGCGGCCTCCCGGGGGCCGCGTTCGACGAGGTTCGCACGCGGTCGGCGAGGGCGCGGCCCCGGGCGCACGCTCGATCAGTGGATCGACGGCCATGCTCTCCCCCGTCACTGTCGGCCGTTCCGTGGCTGCCGCAAACTATCCAGGCGGGCGAGGAGTTGATGCCCGACACGCACTTTTCGGGCATAAGCCGTATTTTTCGCAATTGCCCCTAATGACTAGGATTCGGCGACTTCCGCGTACAGCTGGGAGAGCTCGGGTGCCCCGCTGGCGGCCCACTCCTGGCCGGCGGTCACGACGTCGAACTCACGGCCGGACTCCAGCCGCACCACCGGCTGGCCGTCCGGCCAGATCTCCCAGGCCGCGCCGGGCACCGTGCGCACGATCACCGTGCCCAGATACAGACCGGCGTCGTTGCCCAGCCAGGGCAGGATCTCCTCGTCGTCCCGCCAGCGCGGCAGCAGCTGGTCGAGCGCCTCCAACGACTCCACGGTGTCGTCGAGTTGGACGCCCGCCCGGCCCGCCTGGGAACGGAGCAGCTCGCACTCGGCCAGGAGCTCGGCGATGCCCTCGGGGTCGAAGACCCCGGGCTTCTGGCGTCGGTGGCCCAGGAAAGGGATGTTCATACCTCCAGCCTGTCATTCGCACCCGCGTGCGCACCACAGGCGCGCGGACGGTCGTATCCGGTCGTCCGGGCGGTTTCACGCCGTGTTCGCGCATGGTTCGTTGACCCGCCGCCGGCATCTCCCTAGCTTCGCGATCATCGCTGCATCACTGTCCCGTCGCACCGAAGAGCTGGAGGGTCGCTTGGTACGCCGAGGTGTCCGGGGGGCCGCGGTCGTCCTCGTGCTGATCGCGTCCGTGCTGCCCACGGCCTCGGCGCAGGCCCAGCAGGACGACGACCGGGCGGCGCCGCTGCCGCTGGAGCAACTCTTCGACAACACCGCCGTCAGCGACGACGCCGGGCCCGCAGCGGCCGACTTCGACGGCGCGGGGGCCTCCCTGTCCGCCCAGGACCTCAACGGTGCCGGCTGGACGCCCGGCCGGGCGCTCACCGTCCAGGGCGCCACGCTGACCTGGCCGGACCAGGTCGGGGGCGGACCGGACAACGTGCGGGCCGACGGCCAGAGCGTGGCGCTGCCCGGCCAGGGCGACGCGCTCGCCTTTCTGGTCGCGAGCACCTCCGGCGCCGACCTCACGGCCTCCGGCACGGTCTCGTACGCCGACGGCACCCTCTCCCCGTACGTCCTCACCGCGCCCGACTGGCGGCGCGGGCCGCTCGCCACCAAGGCGGTGGCGCTGCCGCACGTCAACACGGCCGGCGGGCAACTCGCCGAGAAGGCGCGGCTGTACGTCGTGACCGTGCCGCTCGACGCGGGGCGGTCCGTCGCCTCGGTGCAGCTGCCCCTCGCCCCCGACCTGCATGTCTTCGCCCTGTCCGTGCGCGCGGCCACGACCGGCTGGACGGGCAGCTGGGCGACGGCGACCTCCGGGTATCCGGCCGTGGGCCCGTGGACCGACCGGACGCTGCGGCTGGTGGTCCACACCTCGGCGGGCGGGCCCCGGGTGCGGCTGCGCTTCGACAACACGTTCGCGGCGGCGCCGGTACGGATCGGCGCCGCGACGGTGGCCGTGCGGGACACGGGCGCGGCGGCCAGGGCGACGCCGGTGCCGCTGACGTTCGGCGGGGCGCGTGGAGCCGAGATCCCGGCGGGGGCGCAGGCGTACAGCGATCCGCTCGCCTTCGACGTGCCCGCCGGCGCCGATCTGCTGGTCAGCTTCCATCTGCCGGGCCCGGTCGCGGCGGCGCCGGTGCACCGGCTCGCACAGCAGCGTTCGTACCTGAGCGAACCGGGCGACCACACCGCCGAGAGCGTGGCCACGGCGTACACCGGCGGCCTGACGAACTGGCCGCTGCTGACCGGGGTGGACGTGGCCGGCGGGCCCGGGTCGGTGGTCGCGATCGGTGACTCGATCACCGACGGGGACAAGTCCACCGTGGACGCCAACCGGCGCTGGCCGGACGTGCTGGCCGGGCGGCTGCGGGCGCAGAGCGCGGTGCCCCAGTACGGGGTGCTCAACCAGGGCATCGCGGGCAACAGCGTGATCGCCGACCGCTATCCCGGCGACGGGGTCTCCACGGACTCGGCCGGGGTGAGCGCGCTGCACCGGCTGGACCGGGACGTGCACGCCCAGACCTCGGTGCGCACGGCGATCGTCCTGGAGGGCATCAACGACCTGCTGGCGGGCCGGAGCGCGGAGCAGCTGACCGCGGGGCTTCAGGAGATCGCCGACCGGGCGCACGAGCGCGGACTGCGGGTGCTGGTGGCGACCCTGGTGCCGTGCGGCGGCGAACCGCGCTGCACGGCCGCCCTGGAGACCGAGCGGACCGCCGCCAACGCCTGGATCCGGCAGAACGACGCCTTCGACGGGGTGCTCGACTTCGACGCGGCCGTACGGGACCCGGCGCAGCCCTCGCGGATACTGCCGGCGTACGACAGCGGCGACCATCTGCACCCGGGCGACGCGGGCCTGGCGGCGATGGGCGACGCGGTGGACCTGACGCTGCTGTGACGCCCAGGGGCGACCGCCCCCGCGGGTCTCAGACCTCCAGGTCCACCACGACCGGCGCGTGGTCCGACGCGCCCTTGCCCTTGCGCTCCTCCCGGTCCACGTACGCGTCCTTGACCGCGTTCGCGAACGGCTTGTTGCCGTAGACCAGGTCGATCCGCATGCCGCGGTTCTTGGGGAAGCAGAGCTGGCGGTAGTCCCAGTACGTGAAGGGCTGGTCGTACTTCAGGGGGCGCGGGACCACGTCCGACAGGCCCGTCTCGCGCAGCGACGCCAGCGCGGCGCGCTCGGCGGGGGTGACGTGCGTCAGGCCTTCGAACGCGGCCACGTCGTAGACGTCGTCGTCCGTCGGTGCCACGTTGAAGTCGCCGAGCACCGCGAACGGGCGGGTGCCGCCCGCGTCGCCGGCGACCGTCGCCCTCAGTGCCTCGATCCACTGGAGCTTGTAGGCGTAGTGGGCGTGGTCGACCTCACGTCCGTTCGGCACGTAGACCGACCAGACGCGGACCGGGCCGCAGGTCGCGGCGATGGCGCGGGGCTCCGTCGCGCCGTCGTACCCCGTGTCGCCGGGCAGGCCCTTGACCACGTCCGCGATGCCGAGCCGGGAGAGCACCGCCACGCCGTTCCACCGGCCGGTGGCGTGCACCGCGGCCTCGTAGCCCAGCTCACGCAACTGGTCGAAGGGGAACTGCTCCTCGGCGACCTTGGCCTCCTGGAGGCACAGCACGTCCGTGCCGCTGCTCTCCAGCCAGGCCAGCAGACGGGGCAGACGGGCGGTGATCGAGTTCACGTTCCAGGTCGCGATGCGCATGCTTCACAACCTACCCGGCGGGTCCGACAACGCCCTCCCGCCCGTCTGCGTCACACCTGCGCGGACTCCCCGGGCGTCAGCCGAAGGTGCTCGGAGCCGCCCAGGGCGCCGATCTGGTTGTCGTAGATCGGGCGGGCGAGGTCGGTGAGGAGGGCGTCGTGGACGTCGAAGGCCCGCTGCGGCCGGAGCTCGCGGACGTAGTCGATGACCTCGGAGATCTTGTTCCAGGGGGCCATGACCGGCAGCATCAGGGTCTGAACCGGCTGGTCGGGAACGGTGAGCGCGTCGCCGGGGTGGAAGACGCCGCCGTCGATCAGGTAGCCGACGTTGGTGATGCGCGGGATGTCCGGATGGATCACGGCGTGCAGCTCGCCGTGCACCTGGACGTCGAAGCCGGCCGCCGTGAAGGTGTCGCCGTGTCCGACGGTGTGCACCCGGCCCGGGAACGCCGCCGAGATCTTGTCCGCGACGGACTTCAGCGTCCAGATCTCGGCGGCCGCGTCGGCCTCCAGGGCGGTGCGCAGCCGCTCCTCGTCGAAGTGGTCGGCGTGCTCGTGCGTGACGAGGATCGCCTCGGCACCGGCCGCGGCGTCCGTCTCGCTGAACCCGCCCGGGTCGATGACGAGCGTCCGGCCGTCCTTCTCCAGACGGACGCAGGCGTGCGTCTTCTTCGTGAGCTTCATGGAATCCATCCTGCCCGGGGGGTGCGGCGGGTGCGCGTGGGGCCGGGGGGCCGGCTCGTGGCGGGAGCTCACTCGTGGGGTGTGGTCTCCTCCCTGATGACCTGCTGGGCGACCTTGAACGCGCTGTTCGCCGCCGGCACGCCGCAGTAGACGGCCGCCTGGAGCAGCACCTCCTTGATCTCGGCAGGGGTGAGGCCGTTGCGCAGGGCGGCGCGGGTGTGGAAGGCGAGCTCGTCCAGGTGGCCGCCCGCGACCAGGGCGGTCAGGGTGATGCAGCTGCGGGTGCGGCGGTCCAGGCCCGGCCGGTTCCAGACCTCGCCCCAGGCGTAGCGGGTGACGAACTCCTGGAAGTCGCCGGAGAACTCGTCGGCCTGCGCCAGCGCCCGGTCCACGTGCGCGTCACCGAGCACCTCGCGCCGCACCTTGATCCCGGCGTCGTAGGGGTCCGGCCGCCCGTTCGCGTGCGGGTCCACGAGGGGCGCGGCGATCTCGGCGACGGGGACGACCTGCTGGCGCGGCGGCGCGGCGAGGACCGGCTTGACGGGGGCAGCCTGGATGGCCATCTGGCCGGTGGCGTCGAACGCGGGCTGCCAGGCCGTGGAGAAGTGCGTGACCAGCAGGTCCGTGACGGCGGCGGGCTGCTCGACGGGGACCAGGTGGGAGGCGCCGGGTACGACGGCGAGGCGGGCGTCCGGTATGCCGGCGACCAGCGTGCGGGCCTCGGCGGGGCCGGTGACCTGGTCCTCCGAGCCGACCAGGACCAGCGTGGGCACGCCGATCCGGCCGAGCTCGTGCCGTACGTCGAAGGTGGCGAGCGCCTCGCAGTTGGCGATGTAGCAGCCGGGGTCCGTGGTGCGCACCATCTGCACGGCCCACTCGGTGATCGCGGGCTGGGCGGCGGCGAACCCGCCGGTGAACCAGCGGTCCGGCGCGCTGCGGGCGATCGGGTCGAGGCCGTTCGACCGGACGATCACGCCGCGCTGGCGGAACTCGTCGGCGGTGCCGAAGCGGGGGGAGGTGGCGATCAGCGCGAGCGAGGCGACCCGCTCCGGGTGGCGCAGGGCCAGTTCGGCGCCGACCGCGCCGCCGAGGGCGCAGCCCGCGTAGCCGAAGCGGTGCACGCCGAGGCTGTCGAGGGTGGCCAGCAGGCGGGCGGTGAGGTCGCCGACGGAGCCCGCGGGGTAGGCGGGGGCGCCGCCGTGGCCGGGCAGGTCGAACCGGAAGACGCGCCACTGCTTGATCAGTTCCGGGACCTGCCGGTCCCACATGTGCCAGGTCGTGCCCAGTGAGGGACCCAAGATCAGGACTGGGGCGTCTTCTCTCCCGTCAAAGCGGTATTGCAGGGTGTTCGTCGGTGTCTCACTCACGCCCTGCACGCTCTCACATCTCACGATTTCTCACGCGCTTGGGTCGCAAGCCCGCGCAAGCCGTCCCACCTTGTGAGGGCTGGGCGAAGATCCTCCCCGCCCGGCTTGACGCGCGGCCCGCTGACGTCATGTCGCCTTGCCGATGTCGTCGGCGCGGGCGACGAAGCGGAGCTTGCCGCCCCTCACGCGGTACAGGAACGCCCCGCCGTCCTCGGGTGTGTCGAAGAACTGGCCGCCCGCGTTGAAGGAGACCCTTCGCGTGATGCCCTGCCAGGGGCGGCGCAGGAGTTCGGCGCGCAGGACGGAGCGGCCGTCGGCGCCGGCGGCTCTCAGGCCGTACGCGGCGAAGCGGACGGCGTCGTAGGCCTCGGCCGCCCAGGGCGCCGGCGCGGTGCCGTGGCGGTCGCGGTGGGCGGCGGCGAACGCCTTGGTGCGCGGATCGGCGGCGGCGTCGGTGAACGCGGTGCCGACCATCCAGCCCTCCGCCTCCGCGAGGAAAGGGGGGCCGATCACGTACTCGCCGGTGACGCAGGTCCCCCGGTGGCCGGCGTCGCGCAGGGCGCGGGCGCATGAGGCGGCGCGGGCCGGACGTGTCCCCGCGAACAGGACCGCGTCGTCCGGTCGCGCGGCGATGCGCCGGGCGACCGCCGTGAAGTCCTCGTCCGCGGCGATCTCCTCCACCGCGGTCTCGCCGTCGAGCTTGTCGTAGACGGTGACGATCCGCACCGTCTGCAGGGTCTCCGCGGCGTCGGTGAGGTCGTGCACGACCACCGTCCTGGTGGGCTTCACCACCCGGTTGAGGTGGCGCAGGATCGCCGGCGGGCCGGCGGTCCTGGTGAAGCGGAGCACCAACGCGGTGGTGAGGTTGGGGCTGTCGAGCCGGTCGGTGTCCGCGCGGGTGACGAGCAGAGGGACGCGCGCCTGCTCGCACGCCGCCACTACCGGGACCATGGTGGCGTTGGTCCCGGCGCCGAGGACCACGGCCACCTGGGGGTCCGCGCCCAGCCGGGCGGCGGCGCGGCCGGAGCCCTCGGCGGTGCCGCCGTCGTCGGCGGTGCGCAGGGCGAGGTCGAAGGTGCGACGGTCGTCCCGGTTGTGCTGCTCGACCGCGAGACGGGCGCCGCGTTCGTGGGCGGTGCGGACGGCGTCGTTCCTGTCACCGAGCAGACCGATCACCCGCCGGGGGCGGCTCGCGGCGCCCTGGCCGGGGGACGCGCCGGGGCGGGACCACCACCAGGCGCCGGCCCCGGCGGAGGTGACGCCCAGCACCGACGCGGCGGTGAGCAGGCGCCGCCGGGTGGGCGAGGCGGCGGGGCCCGGCCCGGCCGGGGCGGTGTCGACGGCGGTGGGTTCGGGGACCGGCAGGTCGAGGACGCGTGAGGCGCGGGCCGCGACCAGCGGGGGCAGGCCCTCGGGCAGCCAGCCCGCCGCGACGAACACGCCGAGGGCCGCCCGCAGTTCGGGCACCGTGGGGCGCGCCGTCGGGTCCTTGGCCAGGCACCGTCGTACGAGTTGCTCCAGGCCGGGCGGTACGCCGTCCAGGTCCGGCTCCTCGTGCACGGTGCGGTAGAGCACGCTCGCGGCCCCGCCGGTGCCGAACACGGCGCGACCCGTGGCCGCGTGGGCGAGGACACAGCCGAGGGAGAAGACGTCGCTCGGCGCCCCCACGGACAGGCCGCGGGCCTGCTCCGGCGAGAGGTAGCCGGGTGAGCCGACGACGACGCCGTCCGCGGTCAGGGCGGTCGCCCCGACGCTGCGCGCGATCCCGAAGTCGATCAGGCGCGGCCCGTCGGCGGCGAGCAGCACGTTGGCGGGTTTGACGTCGCGGTGGACAAGCCCGGCCGTGTGCACGTCGTCCAGCGCCTCGGCCAGCGCGGCGCCCAGGGCCCTGAGCTGCTCCTCGGGCCAGGGACCGTGCCGGACGACGGCCTCCGCGAGGGACGGCCCCGGCACATAGGCGGTGGCCAGCCACGGCGAGCGGCTCTCGGCGTCCGCCGCGACCACCGGCACGGTCCAGCGCCCGGTCAGGCGGGACGCGAGGTCCACCTCCCGGCGGAAACGGGCGCGGAATCCGGGATCGTCGGCGTGCTCGGCGCGGATCACCTTCACCGCGCACCAGGCGGCGTGCTCGGAACGCGCCAGGTACACGACTCCCATGCCACCCGCGCCGAGCCGTGCCGCGAGCCGGTGGCCGCCGATCTCCGAGGGGTCGGAGGGGCGCAGCCGTTCCATGCCGATCGCCTTCCTCGCCGCCGTGCACGGGCGGCGTCCCGTTCCTACCCCGTGGTCTTCGAGGCGCGCTCCAGGTCGGACAGCGACCCCAGTTGCCGGAACCGCCCGTCGCGGACCTCGTGGACGAAGGTGCCGTCCGACCAGCCACGGCCGCTGCTGGTGTACTCGTGGAAGTTGCCGAAGGCGTAGCCCCGGGCGATGCCCTGGTAAGAGGCCTTCGCCATCCGCTCGCCGAGCGCGGCCCGTACCGGGCGGCGGCGCGCCCCGGCCGGCACCGTGCGGGCGAACTCGGTGAGCAGCATCCGCGCCGAGTCGTACGCCTCGGCGGCGTGCGGCTCCGGTGCCGCGTGGTAGCGGCGGCGCCATGCCGCCGTGAAGTCCCTGGCCCTCTTCGTCGTCAACGCGGCGGCGTCCACGGCCGAGGTGACGGCGTACCACCCCTCGCCCGCGGCGCCCGCGCGGCTCGGGAACTGCGATCCGTACAGCTGGTGCTGCATCCACCGGGGCCCGGCGAAACCGGCTTCGGCCAGTTCCTGGGCGGCGCGCACGGTGGCGTCCAGGGGGCCGAGATAGGCGAAGGCGTCGATGCCGGCGGCGAGCAGCGCGCGAACCGCCGCCGGTCCGTCGTCGGTCTCCTCGGCGACGACGCGGGGCACCACCTCGCCGCCGAGCGTCTGGCGCCACTGGCTGACGACCAGGGACCCCTGTTCCTGGATCGCCGTGCCACCCGAGCGGTCGAGCACCGCTCCGAGGCGCCCCGCCTGTTTGGTCATGATGGCGTGGAGCACGATCCAGCTGCCGAGCGCGGAGTGCGGCGCGCCGCTCTGGAACGACGACCTGCGCGACAGGACGAAGTAGTCCTGCTGGCCGGTGGTGCTGGACACATGGGTGAGCCCGGCATCGCCGTAGATGTTCGCCGCGGTGCGCATCGCGAGCTCGGTGACCGGTCCGAGGACCGCGACGACGTCGCGGTCGGCGGTGAAGGTGCCGGCGACGTCCCGGCCGCCGGCGACCGTGCCAGGGTCCCGCAGGACCCGTACGGCGAGGTCGTAGGCGCGGCCCCGGGCGGCGTTGTGCTCCGCCACGGCGAGGTGTGCCGCGCGTTCGCAGGCCCGCGCGAGCGGGGCGGCGGCCGGGTCGGTGGTGGAGTGGACGCCGAGGACGTAGGTGGGACGCCCGCCGCCGGAGCCCTCCGGTTCGTCGTCGCGGCCCGTGAGGGCGGCGGCCGTGGCCGCGCCGCCCGCGGCCAGCAGCAGGGCACCGCCGGCCAGCAGCAGCCGGCGCCGTGCCGGGCGCGAGGACGGGGCGTCCTGCGCGCCCTGGTCGCCGTCCGCGTGCTCGGAGCCCGCGTCCACGGCCGTCGGCTCGATGCCGGGCAGGGCCAGGCTCTCGCTGGACCGCAGGGCCACCATCCGGGCCACCGGGTCGGGGAGCCAGTCGGCGCCGTCGGGCAGGTCCTCGGTGAGCCCGGCGCGCACCTCCTCGGCCGTGGGACGCGCCTGGGGGTCCTTGGCCAGGCAGCGGGCGACGAGGGAACGCGATCCGGCGTCCACCCGGTCGAGTTCGGGTTGGTCGTGGACGGTGCGGTAGAGCAGCGCGTGCGGCTCCCCGGTGCCGAAGGGCGGGCGGCCGGTCATCGCGTACGCCAGGACGCAGCCCAGCGCGAAGACGTCGCTCGCGGCCGTGGCGTCCTCCCCCCGCGCCTGTTCCGGGGCGAGGAAGCCGGGGGTGCCGACGACGACGCCCGACGCGGTGAGCGCCGTGTCGTCCAGGGCCCGCGCGATGCCGAAGTCGATCAGCCGCGGTCCGTCCAGGGCCAGCAGGACGTTGCCCGGTTTGACGTCCCGGTGGACCAGTCCGGCCGCGTGCACGCTCGTCAGCGCCTCGGCCAGTCGTCCGCCGAGCACGCGGGCGGCGCGCGGGGGCAGCGGTCCGTGCGCGGCCACCGCCTCGGCGAGGGCGGGGCCGGGGACGAACTCCGTGGCAAGCCACGGCTCGCGCGCCTCGGCGTCCGCGTCGAGGACCGGCACGACCCAGGGGCTCTCGACCCGCCGGGCCAGGTCCACCTCGCGTGCGAAGCGGGTCCTGAAGTCGTCGTCGGCCGCGCCGTCGGCCTGGATCACCTTGACCGCGGCGAGCTTCCCGGCGTCGGTGCGCCCCAGGTAGACCACGCCCATGCCGCCCGCGCCCAGCCTGCGCAACAGGCGGAACGCGGCGATGCGCGACGGGTCGGACGGCAGCAGCGGCTCACTCATCGCGCGGCCTCCGTCCCACCGGCGGTGCCGGTTCCTGGCGTCCTGTCGCCGGACTTGCCGGCCGCGTCGTCGGCCGCCGCCTCCCGGTCGATGTCGGCGGCGACGAAGCCCACTCCCTTGGCGATGTCCGCGGAGACGGTGGACTCCTCCTCCTCCGTGCGGCCGGCACCGATGCGGGCGGTGGCGCCGACGGTCACCGGGCCGAGCCGGAACTTCGACCAGTGGAAGGGGTGAGCCCCCTTCTCGCCGTCCACCACATACGTTCCGGACTCGGTGAGGTCGTCGTCGCTGATGGCGTTGCGCTGCTCGGTGAAGGGGTCGGCCCTGGAGAACAGGCCGCGCACCCGCACCGTGGCGTTCAGCCGCTGCTCCGGACAGCGCAGGGCGTCCTCCAGGGAACCGGCCATGTCCCGGCGCGCGGCGAGGGCGTCGTCGTGGACCGTGACGGTCAGCGAGACCTGCACCGGCTCCTTGCCGTCCGCCTCCGGGAGCACGAATGCCCTGGTGAGGCTGGCCAGGACGCCGTCCGGCAGGGGCTCGCGACGCCACAGGCAGTCCTCGCCCAGCACGGCCCACTCGGCCGGATCGCTCTCGTAGGGCTCACGCTTGCGGAAGCCGGCGCCGAAGTAGTCCGGCCGTACGGCGAGCCCGCGCACGAACGCGACCGCCTCGGCCCGTGTCCTGGGCGCCCTGTCGTCCGCCACGGTGTACGGCTCGTCCGAGGGCGACGCGGACGGCGACGGCGACCGGCCGGTGCTCGCGTCGGCCGCGGGCCGTTCGGACGTCTCCTTCGGATCGGAGGCGTCGCCCGCGCCACTGGTGCACCCCGCCAGCAGCAGTGTTCCGGTCACCGCGGCCACGGCTGGTCTCCAACCGGACATGCCCATGCCCCCGCCCCCTACGTACGGATGTTCCCCTCGAAGGCAGTGTGACGTACGGGGGCGCTGACGGGATACCAACTGGGCTGATCTCGGGGCGACTTAAGGGTGAACGGCTTCTCCCGGGCCGGCCGGCGCGCACGACAGGGGCTCGCGTCCCCGGGGCTGGCGGGGCTCCGGATGGGTGGGGGCGGGCGGCACGGCGTGACCGATCGGTTCGCCGGCGGTGACGGTGAACCGTTCGCCGTGGTGCACGAGGTCCAGGGGCTCGCCCTCCAGGAGGACATAGCGTGCCTCGTCGCCGCGGATCTCGACGCGCAGTCTGCGGCCCCGGATCAGCACGGTGAAGGCGAGCCGGGTCAGCGCCGCGGGGAGGCGGGGCGCGAACCCCACCAGCGGCTCGCCGGCGCCCGCACCGCCGTACTGGCGCATGCCTCCGAGGCCCACGACCAGCGCGACCCAGGTGCCCGCGAGGGAGGCGATGTGCAGCCCGTCACGGGTGTTGTGCTCCAGGTCCTCGAGGTCCATGAGGGCGGCCTCGCCCAGGTAGTCCCAGGCGAGCCGGAGATGTCCGGTCTCGGCGGCGAGGACGGCCTGGCAGCAGGCGGAGAGGGAGGAGTCCCGGACGGTGAGGGCCTCGTAGTAGGCGAAGTTCCGGGCCTTCTCGTCCTTGGTGAACGCGTCGGGGCAGGTCATCATGGCCAGGACGAGATCGGCCTGTTTGACGACCTGCTTGCGGTAGAGGTCGAAGTACGGGAAGTGCAGCAGCAGGGGGTACTGCTCCGGCGTCGTCGCCTCGAAGTCCCAGCGCTCAAGGGTGGTGAAGCCCGCCGACTGCTCGTGGACGCCGAGCTGTTCGTTGTACGGCACGGCCATGCGGTCCGCCGCTTCCTGCCAGGCGGCGGCCTCCTCGGGCGTGGCTCCCAGTTCCGCCGCCTCGTCGGCGAACCGGAGCACGCAGGCCGCGGCGGCGCGCAGGTTCCGGCGGGCCATCAGGTTCGTGTAGAGGTTGTCGCGGGCGATGGCGCTGTACTCGTCCGGCCCCGTCACCCCGTCGACATGGAAGACGCCCTCGGCGTCCGCGCGGCCCAGCGAGTGCCACAACCGGGCGGTGTGCACCAGGAGTTCCAGCCCCGGCCCGCGCTCGAACTCCTCGTCGCCCGTCGCGGCCACGTACCGCACCACCGCGTCGGCGATGTCCGCGTCGACGTGGAACGCGGCCGTACCGGCGGGCCAGTAGGCGGAGCACTCCGCCCCACTGATGGTCCGCCAGGGGAACGCCGCCCCGGCCAGGCCGAGCTGGCGGGCCCGCTCCAGGGCCTCGGGCAGCATCTCGTGCCGCCAGCGCAGTGCCGCGGCGACGGCCTCCGGAGCGGTGTAGCTGAGCACGGGCAGCACGAACGACTCCGTGTCCCAGAACGCGTGCCCGTCGTAGCCGGTGCCGGTCAGGCCCTTGGCCGGTACGGCGCGACGCTCGGCACGCGCCGCCGCCTGGAGCACGTGGAACAGAGCGAAGCGGACGGCCTGCTGGATCTTCTGGTCACCGTCCACCTCGACGTCCGCCCGGGACCAGAAGTCGTCGAGGTACTCCCGCTGTTCGGCGAGCAGGCCCTCCCACCCGGAGCTGCGGGCGGCGGCGACCGCGCCCTCCACCTGGTCCCGTACGGCGGGCAGTGACCGCTGGGCCGACCAGCCGTACGCCACGAACTTCACGAGCCGCAGCCGCTGTCCGGGTGCCAGGGTGGCGGTGACGGTGAAGCGGCTGACGTCGGGCTCGCTCTCGGCCGACCAGGACGTGCCCTCGGGCCCCTGCACGAGATGGTCGGCCGCGACCCCCACCCGCTGGTCGCTGTGGCCGGTGCAGTGCAGCAGGCGCAGCCGGGTGTCCTGGGCGAAGTCCTCCTCCGCGCGCAGCGGTGTGTCGATCACGGCGGAGACCCGAGGGTCGCCGGAGGTGCGCGGGAGCTGTTCGTTGGCGACCAGCTCCGACTGGACGGCCACGGTGATGGCGGTGTCGAGCGGCTCCACCACGTACTCCAGGGCGGCGATCGACCGCTGGGTGAAGGAGACCAGGCGCCGGGAGACCACGCGGGCCCCCGTCCCCGCCGGGCTGATCCAGTCGACGGTCCGGCTCAGCACACCGGTGCGGAAGTCCAGCACGCGCTCGTGGGCGACGAGTTCGCCGTAGCGCAGGTCGAACGGCTCGTCGTCGACGAGCAGCCGGACGATCTTGCCGTCGGTGACGTTGACGGCCGTCTCGCCGGACTCCGGGTAGCCGTAGCCGGACTCGCCGTACGGCAGCGGGTGCACCTCGTGGACGCCGTTCAGGTACGCGCCGGGCAGCCCGTGCGGTTCGCCCTCGTCGAGGTTGCCGCGCCAGCCGATGTGCCCGTTGGCCAGGGCGAAGACGGACTCGCTCTGGGCGAGGACCTCAAGACTCAGCTCGGTCTCGCGCAGCAGCCAGGGCTCGCAGGCGAACGACGGGTGGCTGATCACCTCTGCTCCTCCAGGAGTTGGGCCAGGTCGGTCACGACGAGGTCCGCCCCGTGCCGGCGCAGTTCCGCCGACTGCCCGACCCGGTCGACGCCGACGACGACGCCGAAGTGCCCGGCGTGCCCCGCCTCCACACCGGCCAGGGCGTCCTCGAACACCGCTGCCGCGGCGGGTTCGACGCCGAGGAGCCGGGCACCGGCGAGATAGGTGTCGGGGGCGGGCTTGCCGCGCAGGCCCTGCTCGCGCCGGGTGATGCCGTCCACGCGTTCTTCGAGGAGGTCCTCGATACCGGCCGCGACCAGCACGTCGTGGCAGTTGGCGCTGGAGGAGACGACGGCGCGCCGCAGACCGGCGTCCCGGGCCGCCCGCAGATAGGCCACCGAGCCCTCGTAGGGCTCCACGCCCTGCTCGCGGATCAGGCGGAGCACCAGCTCGTTCTTGCGGTTGCCCACGCCCTGCACGGTGTCGCGGTCGGGCCCGTCGTCGGGTGCGCCCTCGGGAAGTTCGATGCCGCGCGACGCGAGGAAGGTGCGTACGCCGTCCTCGCGGGGCCGGCCGTCCACGTGGTCGTCGTAGTCCTTGCGGGCGTCGAAGGGCACGTAGGTGCCGCCCTCCCGGTCGGCGCGTCGGCGCAGGAAGGCGTCGAACGTCTCCTTCCAGGCGGCGGCGTGGACCTTCGCGGTCTGCGTCAGCACACCGTCGAGGTCGAACAGACAGGCTCGGATGTGATCGGGAAGGCCCAGCATGACTCACCGTCCGTCCGGCAGATACCACTGGTGGGGCCGTACGAGCCGGTGGATGCCCTCCGGCCCCCAGGACCCCCTGGCGTACGGCTCCACCGGCGGCGGGTCCTTCAGCAGGGGCTCAGCGACCTCCCACAGGCGGTCGATGCCCTCGGCGCTGGTGAACAGGGACTGGTCGCCCAGCATGGCCTCCAGGATCAGGTGCTCGTAGGCCTCCAGGGCGTGGTCCTGAACGAAGGAGCCGGCGTAGTCGAAGACCATCTCGGTCTGTCCCAGCCGCATCTCGGGGCCGGGCTCCTTGGCCAGGAAGCGCGTGGTGATGCTGCCGGGGTCGTCGAAGTCGATCGCGAGCGAGCTGCAGCCACGGGCCGTGCCGTCGTCGTGGACGTCCGCCGGGAACATCCGCAGGGGCGGCTGCCGGAAGGTGAGGGTGACCATGTGCCGTCCCTCGGCCAGCGCCTTGCCGGAGCGGAGGTAGAAGGGCACCCCGGCCCAGCGCCAGTTGTCGATCTCGACGCGGAGCGCGGCGAAGGTCTCGGTGTCGGAGGCGGGGGCCACTCCCTGCTCGCCGCGGTAGCCCTCGTACTGGCCGCGCACCACGTGCGCCGGGTCCAGGGGCCGCAGCGTGCGGAAGACCTTGTCCTTCTCCTCCCGCAGGGAGCGCGCGTCGAGTGCCGCCGGCGGTTCCATCGCCACGAAGCCGAGGAGCTGGAAGAGGTGGGTGACGATCATGTCCCGGAAGGTGCCGGTGCCCTCGAAGAACCGGGCGCGGCCCTGGATGTCGATGCTCTCCGGCACGTCGATCTGGACATGGCTGATGTGCTCGCGGTTCCAGATCGGCTCGAACAGCCCGTTGGCGAAGCGCAGGGCGAGGATGTTGTCGACGGACTCCTTGCCGAGGAAGTGGTCGATGCGGAAGACGCGGGACTCGGCGAAGACGGCGTGCAGGGTGTCGTTGAGGGCGCGGGCCGAGGCGAGGTCCGTGCCGAAGGGCTTCTCCACGATCACCCGGGCGTCCTCGGCCAGCCCTGACGCGCCGAGCATCGTGACGACGGAGCCGAACGCGACCGGCGGCACGGCGAGATGGAACAGCCGCCGGGGGCTGCCGCCGATGGCCCGCTCGGCCTCCCGTACGGCGGACTGCAGGGGGGTCGTCTCGCCGGGGTCGGCGGCCCCGAAGGACAGCGTGTCCTCGAAGGCCTGCCACTCGGGCCCCTCGGGTGCCGCCCGGCTGAACTGGGCGACGGCCTGCCGGGCGTGCTCGCGGAACTCCGCGTCTCCGAAGGAGTCGGCGGCGGGTGCCGTGCCGACGACGCGGTACCGGGCGGGCAGCAGGCCCGCCTTGGCCAGATGGAACAGACCGGGCAGCAGCTTGCGCCGCGCCAGGTCGCCGGTCGCCCCGCAGATGACGATGACGTGGTCGTCGGGGACCCGGCCGGCCGGGGCGAGGGGCTGCGTGACGTCGTGCCGGTCGTCAGTGGCCATCGTGTGCTTCCCCGTCCTCGCCGCCGCAACATCCTTCACAGCACGCTAACGGCGATGGGGGGAGTCGGCTGAGCGGGGATGCTCCAGGTGGGGGCTGGTGGGGGTGGATCGGGGCCGGGGCGTGCCCCGGCCCCCGGGCACGCGGACGGGGGTGGTGGCCGGGGCCGGGCATGCGGATCAGCCTGCGGCCGCCGCGGGCCGAGGATCCACAGGCGGCTGTCCACGGTGCCGTCGCGGCCCAGGGGGTGCTGCTCCGGGGTGATGTCGACGCCGCGGCCGGCGGCCGCCCGTCGGCGGTGGCGGCGGATACGGCCGCTGTCGCGCAGGTCCAGACCGCCGAAGTCGACAGCGTGGCGCAGGACGCCCCGCTGGTCTCGCAGCATTTCGAGGGCGGACTTCTGGGGGCCGACGCCCAGGCCCTTGTCGGCCCCGGCGGGGGTCGACGACGCCGGCGACCTGTCCGGTCATGCTGCTCGCCCCCGGCGCCCGGGTGTCAGGCGGGCAAGCCGGCGTTCACTTCCACGGTGACCACTCAACGGGCGCCGACCGGCCGGTGAGCGCCGAGGCGGCGGGCGGGGCCTTCAGGGCGTTGGCGAGCTCGGTGGTGGACGTCTGGTGTCCTTGCCCCCTCCGGGGGCGTGGGTCAAGGGTCGTCCGCGCCGCCGAGGCCCGTGAGGGCGCCGACCGGATCGGGATCGGGCGTGCCTCGGGGCCACCAGTCGTCCTGGCCCGGTTCGGACTCGTAGGCGTACCAGAGTCCGTCGTGGCCCAGGCGGAGCTGGACGTGGCTGTTCGGGTGGGTGAGGCGGTTGCGCCAGGGGCGGAAGGCCGGCAGGTCGGCGGCGAGGAGCAGGGGGCGGGCCCGGTCGAAGCGGCCGGCCGGTGGATCCCAGGGCTCTTCGAGGACGGCGAGACCGTCGAGGCCGCCCTGCCGCCAGGCGGCGACCGCACGCGCCAGCTCCGCCGGCGTACGGCCCACGGCGGAGGCGAGCGAGGAGTACAGGGCGCGGGTGCCGGCGGTGAGGCCGGAGCCGGGACGGGCCGCCGCGAGCCGTACCGCGTCCTGCCACAACGTCAGCTCCGCCACCGGATCGCGGCCGGTGACGAGCAGCGCGTGGGCGCGTGCGGCGGCGTCCGTGGCCAGCTGGTCCAGCGCGAAGGGATCCGGGCCGCCCGGGGCCCCGGGGTACACCGGGGGCTGCTCGGGGTGCGGTGGGGCGGCCAACGGGAATGGCAGCGGCGGGCGTTCGCGTCGGGCCAGCGCGTCGGTCGCCCGGATGCCCGGCAGCGGGGCCGGTTCCTTCTCCTGGGCGGCGCGGGCCGCCCGGGTGGCGTTGCGGCGGGAGAGGGCGTCGAGCAATTCCCGTTCGCCCCGCCCGCGCAGCAGAAGCAGCACGAAGGGGTCGGCGTCGAGCAGACGTGCGGTCTGGTAGCAGAGAGCGGCGGCGTGCTTGCAGGGGTGGCCGCGGTCGGGGCAACTGCACCGCGGGTCGAGATCACCGGCGACGGGAAGCAGCGGGACGTCGCCGTCCGCCAGCGACTGGGGCATCTCCTTGTCCAGCAACGCGGCGATGTGGCCCGGCCGGTCGGCGGCGGCGTCCAGGAACCGCTCCCAGTCCGCGTCCTGAAGCGTCCGCAGCCGTACCTGCACCCGGTACGGCCGGGGGCGGCTGCCGCGGACGTAGGCCAGGACGAGGCCGGGGGTCACCGTGATGGCGTCCACATGGCCCTGTTGGACGTAACCACGTCCGCGCTGCAGCCGCTTGACGTCCAGCGCGCCCCGCTCCAGCGCGCTGATCCAGGCGTTGCCCCACCAGGTCTCGGCGAAGGACGCGTCGTCGCCCGAGGGGCGGGGCGGGAAGGCCGGGAAGGTGCGACGCAGGTCGCCGTCACGATGCGGGGAGGCCATGGAGCGGGGGGCGCGTGGGGACGCGGCAGTGGGAGCGGCGTGCTCCGAGGGCGTGCCGGGAAGTGCCGGGGCGGTGGGAGTGAGGTGCTCCGGGCGCACGTCCGCGAGTGGCGGGGCGGCGGGATCGTCGTGCTCCGGACGCACGTCCGCGAGTGCCGCGGCGGTGGGATCGTCGTGCCCCGAG